>NZ_AQPF01000060.1:0-18918 GCF_009846745.1 Alcanivorax xiamenensis
TCCTGCCAGGGCACCTGCGAGTCCAGGCGTGGGCCTCGCCGACGCAACCATTCCAAAACACCTTGCTGCAGGTGGGCTTGCCCTGCTCCTTCCAGCCAGTTTACGAGACATAAGGAAGCCCGCAACATGTCCTCCTCGGTCACGCTGGTTTCCATTGCGAATACCGCGGCGACCAGATTCCTTTCACGCAATGCCCCCTCGCCTGCCTGTATTCCCAGGTCCAACAACATGAACTTTTGCCGGGCCTGATAGGGTTTCAGCGCATCCGGAACCGGCTGGATCAAGTCACTCAGATCGGTGGCAGCACGCCAGCGGCGCCGGCCGTTGTACAACACGATGGGTAGTACCGGGGGCAAGCGCCCCGTTTCCTCCAGGGCCTCACTCCGAAGCAGATCCTGATACAACAGTCCGGTGTACGTCAGGATCCGCAGCGGCATGTAATGGTCCACCTTGGACTGAAATTCCAGCATCAGGTAGAGGTATACCCACTCCCGCTTCCAACGTACTCGCCAAAGAGCATCATTGTGCCGGGTGCGCAGATCATCACTGACATAGCCATCGCTTACCTTCTCCAGAGAAGTCAAATCCAGGCTTCGCACCCAGCCACTATCCATGAACCCCAACAGTAAATCCCGCACCATTTCCGCGTGCGCGAACAGAAACTTGTAACTGGTATCGTGATCCGTCATATCCCTCTCCCAAAAACAGAGAGGAGTATGACCACGGATGGCGGGCAGGTCTGTCAGTCAAAGCGGAAAAGGGCGTCAGCTTTTGGCCAAAGCATTGTGAGTATTGACCCTATTCCTGACTTGTTCCGCGGCGGGCCGCCATCCCCGATAAAGTAGACTATGATATAGCAGGTAAAACAGAGCAACCCATTGAAGCGAATAAAGAAATTATAAAAGAGAATGCCGCTCTGATTTGTAAGCCTGTTTTGTAAAGGACTATTCGTATCAGGTCCTGTCCGGCGTGTTGATTCGCTGCCGAGGCAGCTTCCCACAGGCGGGAGTGGGCGACGAAGCCGCCGTGGGAGCCAGCCTTGCTGGCGAAGGTTTTTAAGAGAGAAGAATGCGCCTGCAGGCAGGCTCCCACAGGGGGTGTGAATACAGGGTGGTGCTATTCGAAAACCGCAGCCACTGTCTCCACCTCGTAAACGCGGTCGATTCAATCTTCCAGCTGCTCCCGGCTGGCGCTGCTCAGCCTGGTTTCGATCTCCGCCGGCAGGTCGCCGAAGCGGCGCCGTAATTGGCGCAGCAGGATGTTTCGGGCTTCGGTGGTGGAGCCTTGTTCGAGGCCCTTTTCGAGGCCTTGTGAAAGGCCCTGTTCCAGGCCCTGTTCCAGGCCTTGCTCGAGGCCTTGTGAAAGGCCTTGTTTGAGCCCCTGCCTAATTCCCTCCTGCCTGCCTTCCGCCAGCCCTTCACGCCGAAACTGGGCTTTCCACACCCTCACTCTGTCTTCCAACATGCTATGTGCCTCCCTTAAAGTATGAATCTCCTGCCAGGGCACCTGCGAGTCCAGGCGTGCGCCTCGCCGACGCAACCATTCCAGAACGCCTTGCTGCAGGTATTGTTGCTCTGGATCCTTCAACCAGTCCACCAAACGCGCAATGACGCGCAGCATGTCTCTTGATGTTGCTCCGTTTTCAAGCGCGAACACCGCGGCAACCAGGTTCCTTTCTCTCAGATTACCCTTGTCTGCATAAAGCCCCTGGTCAACCAGGAAAAAACGCTGCTTGGGCAGATAGGGGTGCAATGCTTCCGGTGATTCCTGGATCAGATCATTAAGATCCGTGGCGGCACGCCAGCGCCGTCGACCGTTGTACAACACAATGGGCAGAACCGCGGGCAGGCGCCCATCCACTTCCAGTTCCCCTCGCCGGATCAGGTCCTGATACAACAGACCAAGGTATGTCTGAATCCGGACGGGCATGTAACGGTCTTCCTTGGATTGAAACTCCAGCATCAGATAGATGTACAGCCACTCCCTCTTCCAGCGTACCCGCCATAAGGCGTCGTTATGCCGGGCACGCAAGTCGTCGCTGACATAGCCATCACTGACTTTCTCAAGAGAGACAAAATCAAGCTCCCTCACCCAGCTCCCCTCCATGAATCCCAGCAATAGGTCCCGCACCATCTCCGCGTGTGCGAATAGAAACTTGTAGCTGGTATCGTGATCCGTCATATCCCCTCCCCTGGCAGGAGGACACCATGACACTGAGAAGCAGGATCAGTCTGTCAGCCGAAACGGAAAGACCTGTCAGCGAAAAGAGGTAGTGAACGTAAGAAAGGTTCGCGCCCTTCATTCGGCTCAGGTCTTGTCTGGCGTGTCGAATCGATGCCGAGGCCGCTTCCCAAAGAGGGAGCGTGAATGAGCCTCGAAGATGTATTCCAGAGAGAAAAAAGCGCTCAAACCAGAGGCCAATTGGTTTGGGGCCAATATGGAAGCAGGGAAGGCCCTGGTTGAGCGTGCATAAACAACAGCAAAAACCAATCATCCATCCTCGACGGGAAACATGATGCTCCCGATCAATACGGATTACTATGGCTCATACCTTCCGGACAGACAACCTTTTTCTTTAAAAAAATCAATAAAAAGAGTGACTTACGCTATTATTTAAAGCTCACGGCGAGGAAGCCGCCACGGTCATTTCTTGCTGGGCCTGCCACGCCCGCGAAAGTGGATGCGCTCACCGGTCAGTGTTTCCAGCTGATCGGCATAGGCCCTGCTGCCGATGTACTGATTGCGTTTCACCCCGGCCTCTATACGTTCCCGTTCGCGCGCTTCACACCCCACCGTAAGCAGTTCCCTGAACGCCTCCCTGCGGCTGGACAGATCCGGCCCCAGTTGCAAAAAACTTGCGTCGAAATCGATCAATCCATCCGGCCCGCCTCGCATCCTCGCCCCGTGACTGCTCCAGCGATAGCGGCTCACCGAATGGGTCAGCCCCTCCATCACGGGCAGCAGTTCCATGTATCGCAGATCCGCCAACAACCACTGGCCGGGCTCCACCAAGGCGCTGCGAAAGCGGCCTTGCCAAAGCGGACCATCACGCCCGTAACGCTGGTTGAAATCCTGGCTGTAACGGCGCTGCACGTACTGAATGCAACAACTGAGGTCACCCGCATCGCGCATGGGACGCAGCAGCAAATGGGCGGCGTTGGGCAACAGGCACCAGCCGTGCACCCGCACCTGGAAGCGGCTTTTGGCGGCTTTCAGCAGACGCAGATACGCGTGATAATCCTGATGCTCAAGAAATACCGCTTCATGATCACAGCTTTCCTCGAAGATGTGATGGGCTTCCCCCACCACTAAAATACGTTTCTTCCTTGACATGCCCCTGCTCCATAGTTGCCTGTGGCCCTATCGGAATCGTTCTGTATTTCAGGTGGCTGCGCTGACTTCCCGGTGCCGGTGTGGCGCTGATAGGAAATTGCGGCGTTGTATTATTTTTATACAATTCGATTTATAACAAATAATTATTCTAGCGTCGATCACTTCCGAGGCCGCTCTGCGTCTTTTCAAGGCTTTCGCCCTTCACTTCGATTTCCCGCAATTCACTTCAAGCCAGTTTTTGCAATAGTGCCAATTCACGGCTCTTCTTTTATTTTTATTACAGGAAATAGAATAAGGTCTGGTCCAAAGTCACCCTTTCGCTCATAAGGATAAAACGAAATCAGCTCTTTCTTGAGGCGGGTGTAAGGGAACCTTTGGACAACACCCCGGAATCACCCTCCGCAGGGTGCGTAGCTTTGCAGCAGGAGATGCCGGATCGAGTCCGGCATGACGTTTTTCAGAGGCCGCTAAGGCGCTCGGCTCTCAAGCCGATAGATGCCCGGCTCATCCGTGACGACCCGGCCACTGGCCGTGAGCTCGGCGAGATGCTGTGAGATCGTTCGTATCTCGGCGTCCGTGACCCAGGCGGCATTGAATCCTGGGGGATAGAGAAGCCGCTGTTCCACCAGTTGTTCCAGTGTTCTCGGGGAGTGGCCCAGCAAATCCAGCAGCCGCTGCTCACGCTGATCGATCTTGGCGGCGAAGGCAGCGAGGTCGTTGAGAAAATGCTCCCGGTCGGTATAGACACCCCGGTGATGGGAGGTCACCCAGACTTTGGCGGGAATCTCCGGCAACCGCTCCAGGGTGCGGCGGAAGTCCCCCAGGTTCGAACAAGCGTCGCCGTAGTACGGGCCGAACCCGGTCAGATCGATGTCACCGATAAAAGCCACGCCCTCGGGCTCCACCAGCAGCACACAATGGCCCGCGGTGTGGCCGGGCATGTGGAAGGCCCGGACCGTGGACCCGCCAAGATCCCAGCACGCGCCGTCCTGGTAACCTTGCGCGTCCGGACGCGGGGCGTAAAAGAAATCCCTCTGGAACTTCTTCAGTGTTTGCTCGATACGCTCTTCCGATGTCATACCGAAGGCCGCCACCAGGCCTTCCCAGCTTCGCACCGATGGCAAGTCCGCCTCGTGCACATGGACCTCCGCCTCAGGAAGACGGTGCAGCCCCGCCATATGGTCTTCATGCACATGCCCCATGATCACCATTTCGGTGATGTCGAACTCATCGCCGATATAGTTCGATACAATGGGGGTGTCGAATGCCGCGCGTGTATCCGTCCCTCGTATGAGTACCTGATTGCCGTCGGGATACTTACCACTTTTTTCGCCAAACAGAACGGAAACCCGGCCAAAGTCAGCGCGCTGGACAGTTATATTGGAAGCCTTATTGTTCTTGCCTGAATTCATTTTATTAACCTTCTTGAAAGAATGTCACGCAATACCAGTAGACACTTTATAGCAGTGGGCAACGCAAAGGCATATTGACACCGTTTATTGTCGGCATCGGGCGTTCTCCAGCGCGCCTGCCTCCTCCTTCAGCCAGTGCCAGAACACCCGCACGGCCCGGTCATGCCGGCGCCCGGGCGCGGTGGCGATGTGGTAATGGCCGGGAATCGTCCAGGCACCGGGAAAGGCCACGGCGAGGCGCCCACTTTCAAGAAACGGCGTCACCAGGGGGCGGACGCCAAGGGCGACACCCTGACCGCGGACGGCGGCTTCGTACAAGACCTGCAGGCTGTCGAAACGGAGCCGTTCCTGGCTGGACCAGGATGGTTGTCCCGCCCATTGAAACCAGTCACGCCATTGATTGGCGGGGTACACGGCTTCGAGCAGGCGGTGCCGGGGCAAGTCCTCTTTCCGAGCGGGCGGCGGCAAGCCATAGGTCAGACGCTCGGCGCAGACCACCTCGGCGGAGACCGCCATTAGCGGTTCCGAAACCAGGTGAGGCCATTGCCCGTCGCCGAAGAGAATCCCCACGTCAGCGGCACCGCCCACCAGGTCAATATCCCCGGAACGGGTTTGCAGGATCAGTTCGATACCCGGTTCGCGCTCTTGGAAGCGATGCAGGCGGGGCAACAACCAACTGATGGCGAGAGACTGGGAAATCCCCACCCGCAATGGGCGGTATGCCGGATCCGGAGCCATCCACTCGGTGGCGGCGCGCAAGGCCTGATAACCCGGCTCCAGACGCAGAAGGTATCGGCGTCCAGCGGCGGTGAGTTGGGGAGAGGGCCTGGAGCGATCGAACAGCTGCACGCCGATGTGCTCCTCCAACGCCTGGATACGACGGGAAAACGCCGATGGACTCAGCCCCAGTTTCTCCGCCGCGTCACGAAACCCGCCGGCGCGCGCGGCGACGATGAACGCTTCGATAGCCCCCCAGGGGGGCGAGCGCCGGTTCACATTCGCGTCTCCTCGGAGATGAGCTCACCAGTAAAGCACGTTTGCCTGATCCACGCGTACCCGGCCTTCCAGCACCTCACGGTAGACCCGCTCCACCGCCTCCTCCCCCCTGGAGGAGCGGATTTCCAGCCATCGTGCCGCGTGCCGGTAAAAACGCGCGGAGTGATCCCGTACCGTCTCCGCCAGACGTTGCCCGCCCCAGGCCCGCCGCCGGGCAAGAATGTGATCCGGCGCGAAGAACAACGTCGGCGGCGGCCCAGGCAAACCCGGCTCCTGCCCACGCAGATTCGGCGAGGCCGCGTCCCAGTGGGCAAAGCCTACCCGGCAACTGTGACGGAGATTATCACCGAGGTGCAGGTGCACCGCCGCCCGGCTCCGCTGGTTGCCGGAAATGTCCACGTAGACCGACGGCCGGCACCGGACCTTGTCCAGATCGGAATAACACAGCACCGTGTCGTAGAGCCCGGTGCTTTCCACGAAGCGGCGATTGGCCCGGGCGGTGAGCCCGATCACCTCGCCAACAGGACGCTCCTCGCTGGTTAGCATGAAGCCCAGCCCCAGTGCGGTTTTGCTGGAAGCGCTGGAAATCAGGATTTGCTCGGCACCAAAGGCCCGCTGCTGCTGTAGCCAGTCGGCCAGAAAGAACGACAGGCTGAACAACGGCCGCAACACCAGATGGGGGTTTTCCCGGTCCGTTTCCGGCTCCGCCACGCGAGTGTATTCGTTATAGGTGGATGGCAGTTCGCGGCGATGTCCGGCGCCGTCCAGAAAACGGCGGGCGGTCACGTTCCGCGGCGCCAGGCGCAGGTGGCTGCTCATCGGAAAGTAGCCATAAATGCGCTCGCCCACCGCGATCGTCCCATGCCTGGAAGCAATAACACGCCCATACCCCCACACCGGCACGGAACCCCAGCCGTCCGCCCGCGGGAAGAAGTCCCAGTAACCACCGCTGTCTCCCAAACGCGCGTAGGTGATGTTGTTGGCGGTAAGCGCGAACTTATCCACCAGCACCTCGATCTCGCCCTCCGGCAGAGACGGCGGTCGTGGCTCCCGCCGCCAGCGAACGGTGCGCGGGTCGTCGCGCCGTACAAGAAAATGGGCCGGGTCACTATTGTTCATAATCATGCTCTCCCTTTGCGAGGCCCATCCTAAGTGGCAGGCTTCCTCCGGGTCGATTGCGTTAAGTGCAATCCGCGTTGCAACAAACATGGGGCGATATACATTCAGAGACTTCTCCAAAGCCGCGGTAGAAGCTTCGTAACCCATCAGAGGGAAACGAATGGCATGCCGGATAGCGGGGCATTGTTCGTTGAGTCCGAACACTGCTGTCGAGAAAGTAGGCATGATCCCGGGAAGGCGTGTGGTTAACCTCAACAAGGACGGTGACCTCCCCTCCCTTTGATTCGAGGATTCGCCGCAACGCATACGCAACTAAAGTCCAGTAAGGAGAGAATGGATATGACCGCGCAGACTCTGGAAAACAAAGTCGCCGTGATCGGCGCCGGCGCCAAGAACCTCGGCGGGCTGATCAGCCGCAAAATGGCGGAAGACGGGGCCAAGGTGGTGGTGCATTATCATAGCGACGGCTCCAAAGCGGATGCCGACGCCACGGTACAAGCCATCAAGGATGCCGGCGGTGAGGCTCTGGCGGTACAGGGCGACCTGAGCAAACCGGAACAGGTTACCGCTCTGTTCGACCAGGCCATATCCCACTTCGGCGGCGTGGACATCGCCGTGAACACGGTGGGCAAGGTATTGCGCAAACCGATCCTGGAAACGTCGGAAGACGAGTACGACTCGATGTTCGACATCAATGCCAAGGCGGCTTATTTCTTTATCAAGGAAGCGGGCCGAACCCTCAACGACAACGGCAAGATCATCACCATCGTCACCGCCTTGCTGGGGGCCTTCACCGACGGCTACTCCACCTATGCCGGCGGTAAAGCGCCGGTGGATCATTTCACCCGGGCCGCCGCCAAGGAGTTCGGTTCGCGTGGCATTTCCGTCACCGCCATCGCCCCGGGCCCCATGGACACGCCGTTCTTCTATCCCCAGGAAACCCCGGAGCGGGTGGAGTTTCATAAGTCCCAGGCGATGAATGGTGACCTGACCAAGATCGAGGACATCGAACCGATCGTGCGTTTCCTCGCCACCGACGGCTGGTGGATCACTGGCCAAACGATTTTCGCCAACGGCGGCTACACCACGCGCTGAGAGTGACGTGGCCAGCCTATTGGTCCTGGAGATATGATTTCGCGCTGTATTCGCTGGCAAGCCAGTTTCCCACGGAGAATGCCACGAAGCCGCTGTGGGAGACCGGCTTGCCGGCGAATCGGCGCGTGAGCATCCCTACATGTTGGGTGCAAACGGGCCTTTTAATTTAGGGAAATGACTATGCGTACGCT
Organism: Alcanivorax xiamenensis; assembly: GCF_009846745.1. Taxonomy (NCBI): domain Bacteria; kingdom Pseudomonadati; phylum Pseudomonadota; class Gammaproteobacteria; order Oceanospirillales; family Alcanivoracaceae; genus Alcanivorax; species Alcanivorax xiamenensis. The sequence continues at coordinate 8,147 of NZ_AQPF01000060.1, forward strand.
TCTTTTTATCGTCGCGGGACTGCTGTTACTGGGTTTGCTGCAGTTATTCAGCCGCCCACACTGGCGCGGTCGCGCGGCTCTGGGGTTTATCGTGGTGTGGCTGCTGGTCAGTGCCGTCAACCTGAGCCAGGGGCTGCGCGCCGGCTATGCGCTCGGTGAAGAACTGCTGGTGCATTTGTTCCTTTTCGGCATTCCCGCCCTTGCCGCGCTTTGGGCCTGGTGGCAGCAAAGCGTCTCGAAAAGATGAGCGAGGGTCCTTGAACGCCGCCATCTGGGGGCACATCATCACGCCGGATCAGCGGAAGACCTCACCAATCGTCAGACTGTCGAACAGGCGATCGATCCACCGGTCCAGCTCATCCAGACACGCCGTATCCAATTGTGACTCGATATGCGGGGGAATATGACCGAAACGGCGCTGCAGCTGCCGTTGCAGAATGGAACGAGCGACATCAGTGGCGCCCTTTTCAACGCCCTGCTGCCATTGCTGGGCCACGCCCTGGGACAAGCCCGCCTGTCGATATTGCTGTTGTGATTCTTTTATTCTTTCTACCAGCATGGTGTTTGCCTCTTGCCAGTTTCGTCCGCGCCTCACGGCGTTTGACGTTCCATGATCCGACTTTGAGTCTAACAGATGTCCGGCTCCCGGCTAGCCCCTATTCCGCCAGCGGCAGCCCGGCGGCACGCCATTCCATGATCCCCGCTTGATAACGGCGCACCTGGAAGCCCCGCTCGCGCAACAAGCGGGCGGCATCATGGGAGAATATGCAATAAACGCCACGGCAATAAGCCACGATCTCGCGATCCCTCGGCAACGCCGACAGCATGGTTTCCAGCTCCACCACCGGCGCGTTCAAGGCACCAGGCAGATGCCCCGCCCGATATTCTTCACGGGGACGCACATCCAGCAAGGTCACTTCCCCCTGCTCCAGGGCCCGCTGCAATTGCGCGCGGGTCATCGGCTCCAGGGTTTCACCGGCATCGTCATCGTCGAACAACCTCCCCATGAGGCGTTCCATCTCCGCTATATGCGTTTCCGCCACCTCCTGCATCAGAGTCAGTAGTCGCAGGATGCGTTCGTCCGTGAGCCGATAGACCATTTGCCGCCCGTCCCGGCGGGCGGTGACCAGCCCGGCGCGGCGCAGATGCTGGAGATGCTGCGACGCATTGGCGATGGACAGGCCGCTGGCCCCCGCCAGTTCCTCCACCGGCGCGTGCTTCTGAGCCAAATGTTCCAGCAACGCCAGCCGATGGCCGCTTCCCAAGGCCCGCCCCACTTGCGAGAGCACATCAAACAGTTCCTGGCGAGACACGGGCATGCATGGACCTCAAATGATCAATAAATCAATTGAATAAAACCTTATCCAAGGTCGCCGTTTATCGCAATCGATACCATCAAGACGCCTATTCGCTGCCAAGGCAGCTTCCCACAGAGAGGGCTACGGAGCCGCTGCGGGAGGCTGCCTTGGCAGCGAATTACAGGTAGGCGGACCGGCGGCCAGAGAAAAGCTCAACGGCGGCGGCGTGCCTTGCGACGGCGGGGAGTTCTGGATACTGAGCCCTTGGGACGGCCGGGGCCCCGGCTGGCCAAGCGGACACCGGTGGCTTTTTCCACCTGGTCGGTGAAGCACTCGTCACCGGTAAGCTGGTTGCGATGAATGGCGTTATCGACCCGGCACCATTCGGCATCGTGCATTTCCCGGCTCAGAAGCTGGCGGTAGAGTTTCTGCCGCTCCACTTCATCGCTGTGCAGCGCCAGATAGTCCGGATGATCATCCAGCGGATAACCGGCCATGAACCCCATGCGGATGACATGGCTGGACCAGTCGTAATGATCAATACAGCCCACCCCCGCCATGCTCATGGGCAGAGATTCAATATAACGCATGGTGGACAACGACCACGGGCCCCATTGCACCGGGCTCGAGCGATAGCGCCCGTCCCAGAGCCGGCCATTACGCTTGGCGATACGGTTGTGTCGGCGCACCGTTCTGACCGACAGCGATTTCATGAACTCACTAATGCGCCGGGGATCGCCCATGGGATCAAGCAATAAATTGACCTGATCGCTCAACAGGCACCATGCATAAATCCTCACACCCAATTTAGTGCGCAGATCCTGAACATCCAGCAAGTATTTATGAAATTCTTCCACCTCCCGGAATATCCGCTCGCCGGCTCGGGCTCGCTGCATGATATGACAGGGGAAGTCTGGAAGAATAAAACGCCTCTTCCGTGGCATGGCCATGCTCTCTGCACAGTCTTTAATTATATTTCGGTAATTTTACACTTCACCCTAAAAATACCAACCCGAAATCGGCGCCATGACAAGGATTTTATCTGTCCCCTTTTGTTTTGCCGCGACAGCCTACTTGAAACAAGGCTACGGACCTTGTTTTTCCGTATAAAACACACGCCCAACATAGCGAATCACGCTATTTTAAATAATATTAACAACGCTCTTTTAAGAAGCCGTTAAAAAATCATGGGAAATTTTAAAGAACAACGAAATCACTGAAAAACACCTCCGTCGTCATGCTGAACTTGACCCTGGCATGACGTTTCTCGGAGGGCTCAAAAAAAACGGCACCCTGAGGTGCCATGAAAGAGCCAATGTTGGCTTGAAGGCAGAAATCGTCGTTACTTTTCGGAGCCTCTGAAAAACGTCATGCCGGACTCGATCTTGTGTCATGCCGGACTTGATCCGGCATCTCCGGCCACCAGGCCGTGTACCCTGTAGAGGGAGATCCCGGGTCAAGCCCGGGATGACGGGGTGTTTTTCAGAGGCTCCCTTTTCGTTATCCTTTTAACGGCGATGCTCTGAGCAGAGCTTCACGGATGGTCGCGGCCTCACCGTCCGGCACGCCCCGTCCCATGAATAACCGATAACATTCCCGGCGATCCTCTTCGTCGTTCCCCATGCGCAAATAGCCCAGGTAAGGATCCAGCAAGGCACTGGGTTCGATGCCCATGCGGGCCCGGAAGCTGCTCCAGGCGTAGTTCCAGGGCATGTCGCACTCGCCGGCCCGCACCGGCAGGAATTCCATATAGCGCATGCAGGCCAGCGGCCAGTACCCCGGGGCCACCTGACACAGCTGAAAGCGCTGCTCCCAACGGCGGCTGGCGGTGCTCGGCGCCGTCATCCGACGCGGCTCCACCTGAAACAGGCTCAGCGACTGCATGAATTCGGTGGCGTCCTCACTACTGCGAAACGGGCCGGTAAGAATACTGGCGCTCACGGGCAGCAGGCACCAGGCGTAAATCGGCACCTCAAAACGCAATTTGAGCTCGTACAGATTGGCAAGATAGCGGCGGCAATCGAGGTTGTCGCGGAACACGCTGCGCATGGCGTCTCCGCACTGCTCGAAGTAATTGAAATATCCGTTTATCACGGGACGCTGAGTCCGGGGCATGGCTCCTCCTGAGCACTTTTTCATTCCATCGTGCCTGACATTGAACATCAGTCAAGCGGTTGTTGTCGTGGCCTGGCGCCGAAATTGTGAATCGGTTCCCAGGGTGATGGGTTCGCCGCCAGGGCAGCTCCCACAGCAGCGTTGTCGTTCCCTCTGTGGGAAGCTGGCTTGCCAGCGAATAATCCAAACACCCGGATCTATCCCATTCGCTGGCAAGCCAGCTTCCCACAGCGGCTTCGTAGCAAAACGGTGGGCGTGCATCCCTCGGTCGTGTACGCACTTACTCCTGCTCCGCCTCCCGCTGCTCCTCATCCGCTCGCCACAGGCGATAGCGCAGTTCGAACCCCTCCGGCAGATAAACCACCACCGGCAGCCGGCTGTTGTAGGGCACCACGAAGCCATCACCGTTAACGCCGACAAAGGCGTCATGACGGGTATCGTCACCACATCCCATCAGCGTGGACGCCGGCCCGCTGACGTCGGTCAACCGCCAGTAAGAGTAGCCCCAGCCGTTCAGGGTCTGTTGCTCCAGCTTGCCGTGGAACCAGGTGTGGTTGCAGTCCACCGACTGGATTTTACCGGGCATCAGCTCCACCTGCATGCGGGCCGGGTCTTCCGCCTCGGGCAACCGGATCACCCAGCGCTGGTAACCTTCCTCCGCTTGCGGATAAGGCGCTATTTTTTCCAAAGGCAGCGGCTCCCGTGGGCGCGGCTCGGACTCAGCCGCCAAGGTCGGCAAGGCGGCGGTGAGCAGCACCCCGCCCAGCAAAGCATTGAGCCTTGAATTCATTTTTCAGCCTCCATTCACTATGCGGCCGCGCCATTGGACGCGCCCCTTTAACTACCTGTTCTCAAGCTGTCGCCCCAAACTCCCCACATCGATCGCGGGGTGGCCAGGCAGGTTTCCCTGTGATCGACAATCCTCGCAAAGGTTGCATCGAAAACCACTGAAAAGCGGTCAAATACAGTAAAAAGGCGACCGTTCATCTACTTTTACAGTCCTTTTATGGTGTTTCCGCTTCGCCTCACGCCACAATCGGGGTGTTGGCATTAACCATGGAGGTTCTGGCCATGATGATGATTCAGTTGAATCCGGCGATTCCCCTGAATACCCCCAGGGGCGAGGGACTGGCCCACGTACTGATCGACTATGGGCCGGAACACGAGCTGTACTGGACCGTGTTTCTCTCCGAAACCGGAGATGTCTATACCTTTTCCAACGGTGAGGTGCGTGCGTCAAAAAACGTCAAACTGGGTCGCTTAAAGCCCGAACGACCCAAGACCAACGGCCACGCGCAAAACCTCATTACCTGACACGGGAATCGATCCTGAGCTGGCTTCGCGGCACCGGCAGCCAGCACTGACCCGTCTCGGGGACAAACAATGCCTGAAGCCCGAGATCCGATCCGGGCTTCGGGAAACGGGCTTTATGGTATTTTTTCTTCCCTCTTCCCATGCCCCGGCACCAGGATTCGCTGCCATGGCGGCTTCCCACAGCGGCTCCGTAGCCCCTCTGTGGGAAGCGAGCCGGGCGGCGCTCCGCTTGCTCGCGAATTCATATATCCAAGACCAACAACGCCTCTTGCCCCCCGGTTGGCAGCCGAGACAAAAATTGCCGTCATTACAGCAGTGAACATATGTTTACTTTAAAATCGATAATGCCTGGCGGACGATAACAAGAGCCAACCCCTTACTTTACGCGCGTTCCAGCGCTAATCTCTTCACCCTCTTCTTTGTGTCCCCTTTTTCGGAGTACAGTTCAGGTCAGGGTATACGTTTTGTGTCCCCGTATTGGTGCGCATAAAGTAAACTTTTTGGCCTTTTTTGTTTCTTTTTTCCTTGGACCTTAGCGCCGGAATCATTCACCAACCCTCCCGCAAAAAACATATAACCTTCTGTTTTTTATATATTTTTTCATTTCGTCAAGTGTCTTGAAGAGCTTCATTTCAATGACAAATTCTGGACACAGTCAGTTCTGTCCTACCCTACCCCTTGTACGCCGCTCTACCCCTTCACTCTCCCGAATCCAAGGGCGGCACTACATAAAAAAAATGCCAAGAAGATCACATAAGAAATTGGAGGATTGTCACCAATGTCATCACGCTCCCGCCTGAGAAACGGACTTCGCGCCGGCGCTTTGTTGCTTGCCCCCGCGATCGCTTCCGCGAACATGGGTAACCTGGCTACCACCTATGGCGTCATGCCCAGCGATGTCGCCACCGTCCAGGCCCTCTCCATGTTCAACACCCAGGTCTCCACCGCCTTTTACAATCCCGCTTATCTGGCCCGCGACACCCGCGGTGAAATGACCGCCGGTCTCATGCACGCCGATCCCAACCTCAAGGCGGACAGCCAGAACCACGGGACCTACAAGGTGCAGGACGATCCCGCCCAGCAGATCCTGCTTGGCCTGCGCACCGATCTCTCCGACATCACCGAACTGGGCCAACCCATCGTGCTCGGCCTGCTGATCGGCTCCGAGAAGTACTCCCAGGAATTGATGGCGTTCAACTCCAGCACCGCCCCCTATGGGCAATACTTCAGCCACGGCCGCGAGCCGCTGTTTTTGTCCCTGGGCGTCGGCACCAACATCTGGCGCGGCCTCGCCATCGGCTTCGGCACCCGCATCACCCTGCACTCCGACGCCAAGCTCTACGCCTGGAGCAACCTCTCAGGCGATACCCAGTATGAGCAACTGGACGTTACCGCCAAGCCGGTACTGCGTCCCATCGTCAGCATGAGCCTGGACTGGAAGGAAACCTTCTGCCCGGACGCCGAGTGCTGGTACAACGGCGTGGAAACCGCCTTCGCCTTCCGGGGCTACTCCTATGCCCGGGTCAGCGTCGACGCCAACATGGTGATCCCGGAGACCATTCCGGAACCCGGCCTGTTCATCAATCTGAGCACCATCGACTCCTACCAGCCCAACACCTATGTGTTCGGTACCCAGGTCAAAAAAGGCAAGTGGCGCACCGGCGTGGCCCTGGAATTCCAGGAGTGGTCCAAGCTCGAAGACAAGCTGACCTCCGGTCACGACGACATCAAGGATGTCGGTGATCTGCAGTTCCGCGACACCTTTACGCCGCGTATCGGCGTGGAATACGAGTTCGAACCCGGCATCGGCTTCTCCGGCGGTATCGCCTACCAGGAATCGCCGCTGGAAACCGGCGTCAATCGGGAAATCAACTACCTGGATGCCCGCCGCACCATCTTTGGTCTGGGCTTCCACGCCACCGCCAACCGTGTCTACGGCTTCAAGCACCCGGTGCGCTTCGATCTGGCCTACCAGTACCACGCCATCGGCGAGCGGGACTTCCGGGTCCTCTCCGACCAGGAAAGCAACGACGACCGCGTCAAGACCGACGGTGACGTCAGTGTTTTCGCCGCCTCCATCAGCATGCAGTTCTAAGGAGTAGTCATGACCGCGATAACCTCAAAGCGGACGGCCTTGCTGATTTCCTCCGCTCTCATTCTCAGCGCCTGTGGTGGCGGTGGCGGCAGCGACATGCCTGGCCCTGGCACCGGCGATAGCAAAACGCAGAGCCTGCTCTACGCCTACCCCGATAACGGCCAGACCGAAGTGCCGACCCCGGCCCCGGTGGTGCTGCGCTTCTCCAGTGCCGTCACCGTGGCCGATGCCGAAGCGGCCATTACCCTGCATGAAGGCGACGCCAGTGGCCCAACTCTGGCCGCCACCTTCTCCACCGTGGACGGCGAACCCCGCGGCCTGGTACTGAACCCGGACGACAAGCTCAAGCCGCTCACCGACTACACCGTGGTGATCAAGAACCTGAAACTGGAAAAAGGCACCGCCGCCAATCAGGTGGTGAGCTTTACCACCCGGCCGCTGCATGAAGGCCCGCGCTCCCTGGTGGTCAGCAGTGACGACTTCGTCATCGAACGGCGCATCCCCGACGGCGGCGGCAGCGAACCGGTGATGGACTTCTCCACCTTCCGCTTCCAGTTCAGCCAGCCCATCGACCCGGCCACCGTGCACTACGGCGACGCCCCCGCCAGCAGCACCGCGCCGGCGGACAACGTGGGCCTGTACGACAGCCAGGGTAATCTGGTGGACGCGGTGCTGGTGGTCAACGACCGCTACATGACCGTGGACCCGAACCCGCAATCCGACGATCCCGAAAACCCGTATTTCACCTACCTGACTCCGGGCGAGAACTACACCCTGCGCCTGGGCGACGGCATCACCAGCGTCTATGGCGAGACCTTCGGCGGTGACGAAATCGCCTTTACGCCGAAGGACTCCTCACCGCGTGGTGAACCGGGGATTCTGGTGCAGCGTATCACCGACTCCGCCAACCGCACCAACCTGTCACCGTTGACCGGCAAGCCGATCAACGAAGTGCCGGTGAACGGCGTGCTGCTCGGCGAAGACGCCAACATCACCCAGGCCAGCAACAACGCGGTGATGGCGGAACTGGCGGACGTCACCCAGTACCCGGACGTCACCCCGATCCGTCTGCCGCGTAACACCGTGCTCGACGGCAGCAGCATCGACGTCCTGATCGGCGGCCACGTACCAGCGGGCTTCTCCTCCGGCCAGGTGGAAATGCGCATGCTCAGCGACGCCACCGGCTACCTGGTGCCCAACCCCTATAACAGCAACCGCAGCGACGCCCTGCGCATCGTGCACCTGTTCATGGACGTGGCCATCGCCACCGAAGACCCGCGCACCAACGGCGCCTTCACCCAGGACATTCTGCACATCGAACTGATCGGCACCGCCGCCGTGGACACCACCGAAGGCGTACTCAACATCGATGCCGTCAGCGTGGTGGAACCGAACGTGCTCGGCCAGGAATACGGCTACGGCTTGCTCAGCTTCCAGCTGCAGTCCTACAAGGACCAGACCGCTGACCGGTCGGCCGATGCTCGAGAGGCTTTAGTAGACCAAACCGCTCCCGCGCTACAAAGCTGGGTCCCTGGAACAACCCCGAAAATGTATGAAACGACGGATCCCGTCATCATCTCCTTTACTGAACCACTCGCCCCCGCGACGGTAAACTCGGACACATTCCAGTTATTCGAAAATGGGGTCCTTCGCCCTGCAACTGTTACCTCAGATGGCACGTCGGTAATCATCGCACCCGACTCTCCATTTAAGAAGAGCACGCAAATATCACTGGATCAAAGTAGTGATGTTACTTACGAGATAGTTCTGAGCAACCAGATCACCGACACCTCCGGCAACTCCCTTTTGCCGACGCCCGCGTTAACTTTCAGCTTTCCGGCTGAGGTAGACCGTCAAGTCAAGCATCAGATAGTTTCTCTTGCAGGAGGAATGGAACACGATTGGAACAGCGGGATAGAGGAACCAGTTCCGCAACGCTCTCCGATTGTACTGTATATGATGCCAGGGTTCCCTTGTGTTCTAGACTCAACGACAGCAGCCCTTGACAACGATATTGCGGGGCGCTGCGCGGGGGGCTTGAATGATGTTTACACAAGCGGCTCAGGAGAAATTACCCGGCTACCTGACGATTTGCTACCTGTACAAGAGTTACCTGCAAACAACCCTATTATCGTACACTTCTCCAGAGAAATTGACCCAAACAGTGTAACACTGGGAGGGAGCTTTCTGGTCGAAAAACAAGGAGCGGATAATTCTTGGCAATCTATCCAAGGCAATATTTCACTTTCCGGGAAGCGCCTGATCTTCTTCCCCGAAAAACCATGGGAAGATCGCATACTATATAAGTATACCCTTCGTTCAAATGGCGACAATTTATCTGCGGCCAATCAGACTAACTGCGATGGAAGCCAGTCTATTTGCGACATTAATGGCCTTCCTATACAGACCCAGCTATTTGATACATCTCTTCTAATACAGCCTCCGGATATGGTCAGCCGCATGGCGGAAAGCACGGCTGGTGGTCCAGATATGACACAGTATTTCCGAGGGGCACAGACCAGTGAAGATGTGACCATTGTCATGGCGGGATCGTCAGCTGATAGTAATGCTAATTTCTACCATGAATCCAATATGAGTCGACGTCCTTCCGCATCTGAATTCCCAGCTGAGATCGTTGGCTACAGAGAGTTCGGCGACATTCACGAACGGGACGCTTCAGAATCTCCAGCAGACCCCAATGCCCACGAAAAAGATCCAGCAGGGGTGGCCCCACCTGAAAATAGTGCAAAAATAGTTTCATTGACCACAGGAACTCCTGACCCTGACTATAGCGGGCCATTTCTTAATGGGATAACAATCGGATGTGGCTGGGAGCCCGTGGAAGACTACAGTGATCCGGATGAGCCCAGAACCCCCTTGGTGTGTCCACAGGACAGATTCACCTATCTTACAAGTGCTATCGCGGCAAACATTACAACTGAGTACAGCGAAGATGGAGGATTAAAGGTAAATTTATGGCCCGGCCAAATCATGTCCACCTCCATCAACATATATACAATCCTTGCAGGCCAAGTTGGAGTAGGGTTGAGCACCGGCCCTCAGTTAATGAGAATGAGGTACTCAAAAGACGATCCTAACTGTCAGGACTCCGCAACAGCTCAGTGTATGCGGACCAAGCCTATTTCAGCTTTAATCAAGGAAGGGGAAAACGGAAAGCCCATCCTGGAAGCAGAAGTCGATGTTTATATTGATCTGCCTGATTTATATGCAAAATTTGTTGAAATTTCGCTAGCAGGACAGTCACACAACCTCAGCAGTTTGCCTGCAACATTGAAAATGGAAGGTGAAATAAACTTCCTGGATGATGGTCGCATGACCGTAAACCAGGTTAACATCAATGACGTAGATATAAATTTCGAAATTGAATATGGAGGCTATATAAGCGGCAGCTTCAAACTAATTGTCCCCGCTTATGGAACCAACCTGGTTTACAATGGAGACCCTGTAAAAGGTAGGAAATTATAAAATAGCAAGCGCAAAAGGTCTTCCTCGGCCAGGGGCCGAGGGAGACCTTCATTTTAAAGTCAAAAAAATCATCCTCTCGAAAAAGCCACAAGACTTTTAGATTAGCACAAAAGCGTAGCGCTCAATTTTTATACGGATTCAGAAGTAGACCTCCAGGCAGTCATGGGCAACTGCTGCTGAGGGCTAACCCCTCCGAATCCCATACTGGGTCGTTTGTGATTGTAGTGTCAGAGCCAGCGAGTGGCATAATTCCGGGCTTCTTTTGTACTGTCGAACAGATACCGTACCAATCAATCCGTGATCCCGCCGTTCTCGCTGCTCAGTTTGGGCTGATAGCGGTAGCGGGTCTCACTGACGCTGAACATCCAACACGCTGCGAATATTGCCCTCCCCTTTTCGGTTTGTTTGAGTATCGACAGTATCTCTGGTTGTCGTGTCCACTTCCCCTAAAGTGAGACAGCATT
>NZ_AQPF01000061.1:0-18476 GCF_009846745.1 Alcanivorax xiamenensis
CCAGCCACGGCCACAGCAGGCTCATCCACAGCAGCCCGCGCAGCAGTGTCATGGCGCCAGCACCACCAGATCGGTGTCGAGAAAGCGCCGGGCCGCCTGTTGCAGGTTGTCCAGCAGCCCGCGCCGTTGCAGCCGGGGCGGGTGCAGCGCCAGCAATCGTCGCGGCCCGTGCTGACGCCGCACCGATTCCAGACAGCTCAGGGCCCGGCGCAGACCGGCACCATCCGGCTCCACCCACAGCGCCCAGCGGGGTTCACGCCGGGCACTGGCCGGCACCGGCAAAGCCGGAGACAATGGCACGATTCGCCAATCCTGCGCCGCCCCGACCCAGCGCCAGCCGCAGCCCGCCCAATGTTCCAGTACCGCCCGGGTCCGCCGGCCGGCCTGGGCCGGTAGCGGAGCGCCCACCACCACCAGGGTCGGTCCGACGCTTCGCGAACGCGTGGCGGCCCAGTCCCGCAGGCCGGCGGCCTGATCCGCCCCGGGTAAAGCGGTCATGACGCCCTCATCAGACGCAGGGCGTCATGGGTGCGGATCACATGCAGCAACGCCGTCAACAACCGCTCCGGCGTACGCCGGCGACGTGGTCCGAGTAAGCCCAGGACCCGGCCGCGAGTCGCCACCGCCCAGTCGCTCTGTTCCTCGTCGAGACGGCAGGCCAGAGCCGCCAGTCCGGCGGCGGCGGAACGATAAGACGCGTGATGGGAAGAAGGTGAAGAATCGCCCGACGACAAAGCGGCGCTCTCCGACAGTTCCCGCAAGGCCCGCTGGCCGAGCCCGGCCACCGCCTGCCCCCGCCACAACGCCAGCAAATGCGGCCGCGCCCGCGACAGATCCCAATCATTCGGCAACAGCGCATAACGCCAGCCGCGCACCCGATCGGTCTCGGGATCCCGCGCTTGCAGGAACCAGGCACGGACCAGTCCGCTGTACCGGCGGCCGCCGCACGCCGCCGCCACCGGCAAGGCACGCAGGCTGACCCGCAACGTGCGCCCCTTCCGCCGCAACAGCGCCTCCCCCTGCTCCGGCGCCTGCTCGCGCAGCGCCCACAAGGGCTGAAGGTCGCCGCGGTAGCGCACCCGCGCCTGTGCCGGCACCGTGGCCAGCCAGGGCAGACCCTGGCGATCCAGCCACCGCCAGTTGGTGGCCCCGGGCACCCCGGAGAACACTGGCATCAGCGACGGGTAATGGCGGCGGCACCATTGCAGACAGCGAATACGGGACGCCTGCTCCGGCGGCCACAGCGGCCAGGCCTCGCCCTCCTTGCCCAGCACCAGGACGGCCTCATCCCGCGCCACCGGCCAGAACAACCAGCCGGCCTCATCGCTCGGTGGCAGCGGCGGCTGCCGCTGCCATTGCCCCGCCAGCGCCTGTTCCAGCCAGGAGAAGCCGGGCACCTCGCGACGCAGGACGGCGAGGGTATTCACCAGGGTTCCGGTCTGGGCCAATGGATTGAACGGCAGCGTGCCGCCGGTCCGGCAGTCGCCCTGATTCAACGCTTGCCGGACCAGTTCGGCACCGTCCAGAGGGGCCAGATCTTCCGGCACCCGTTGGCCATCACATTGGAACCAGGGCCGCAGTCCCTGACCGATCACCACGTCCAGCAACGGCGCCATACGGGCCGCTTCATCGCTCTTGGTGATGATGACATCGTCCAGCGTCATCCCGGCTTGCCGCGCGGCACGGCGATAGTGAGTGCTGACCTCGTCCAGGGTCTCCGCCTGGCTGGCCGCGTTCAGCAACAGCACGGCCCGGGTGCTGCGCGCGCCACCCACCAGAGGCGCGAACCCTTCCGCCAGACGTTCATCGCGCTGTCCCAGCCCCACCGTGTCGATGATCACCAGACGCTTGTCGTTCAAGACTCCCGCCAGCGACGCCAGCGTGCGCCCCGGTGACAGTGGATGCAGCTCCACGCCGAGCAGTTCCGCGTAAACACGCAATTGGTCCCGGGCCGCCACCCGGTAGCCGTCGGCACTGACCAGGGCGACCTGATCCGCCCCCCAGCGCATGGCGTAATGCGACGCCAGCTTGCCGACGGTGGTGGTTTTGCCGACGCCGGTGGGGCCCACCAACGCCAGGACGCCGCCTTCGGCCAATTTGTCCCAGGGCCGCGCCTGGGCATTGAGGCGGCGCGCCAGTTGTTGTTCCACCCAGGCGCGGGCGGCATCGCCCTCACCCGCTTCTTCCGGCAGCCCCGTCAGCACATCGGTGATCAGAGCGGCACTGAAACCAGCGCCGCGAAGCGTCGCCGCCAACGGCGAATCGGCGGCGCCCTCGCCACGCTCCCGGCGCCGCAACAGCGCCCGTAGTGTTTCCACTTCCTTCAGCAACAACCGGCTGACATCAGCGTCGCCTTCCGCCATCGGCAGGGCCTCGCCGGAAGGCGGAGACGCGGGGGTGTCTTCCCCCTCGCGCAGGGCGACCAGCTCCACGCCGCCGGGCACCTGGCGGTTGGCCACGATCAGGGCATCGTCACCCAGGGCCTCACGGACCCGGCGCATGGCCTCGCGCTGCGTCGGCGCGACAAAACGATGAACACTCATGCCGCTTTTCCTTTATTGGCGTTCATGGCTGCATCCCGATCAGTTCGGTAACGCGCAAGCTACGGTCATCGGGGATTTCCGCTTGCGACAGCACCACCAGGTGACGCAGGCGGCGGCGCAGGAACCGGGCCAGCAGGCCACGCAAGGCCGGCACCACCACCAGCACCGGCGGCAAGCCGGCGTTCTCCTGGCGTTCCAGGGCGGCACTGGCCTGGCTCATCAGCGTGTCCGCCAGGCCCGGCTCCAGTGCACCGCCACCATTGAGCGCTTGCTCCAGCACTTGTTCGAGGCCGGCGTCGAGGCCGATCACCGACAAGGTTCCGGTGGCGGAGAACCAACGGTCGGTGATGGCCCGGCCCAGGGCCACGCGTACCCGGGCGGTCAGTTCTTCCGCGCCGGTCTGGGCATTGCCCGGCTCCGCCAGGGCATCGAGGATGGTGCTCAGATCCCGGATCGGCACATCCTCGTCCAGCAGGTTTTGCAGAATGCGTTGCAGCGTGGTCAGTGACACGGCCTTGGGCACCACCTCTTCCACCAACGGCTTCTGCTCTTCGCCCAGTTTGTCCAGCAATTGCTGGACCTCCTTGCGTCCGAGCATTTCCGCGCCGTAGCGGTGCAACAAATGATTGAAGTGGGTGGCCACCACGGTGCCGGCGTCCACCACCGTGTAACCGTACACCTGGGCCCGTTCCCGCTGGGATTCATCGATCCATACCGCCGGCAGACCGAAGGCGGGATCGTGGGTGGCACGCCCTTCCAGGGTGCCGGAGACCTGACCGGGATCGATGGCCAGCCACTGGCCGGGGAATGCCTGGCCGCGTCCCACTTCCGCGCCCTTGAGGGTGATCACATAGCTGTTGGCATCCAGTTCCAGATTGTCGCGGATGTGCACCACCGGCGGCAGAAAACCCACGTCCTGGGCGAATTTCTTGCGCACGCTTTTGATCCGCCCGAGCAGTTCGCCGTGCTGGCGATGATCCACCAGCGGAATCAACCGGTGCCCCACTTCCAGTCCCAGGGTGTCGATCAGACGCACATCGTCCCACGTGGCTTCCGGGACTTCCGGCGCCGACACCGGCGCGGCTTCAATGTGCTGTTCCGCCAGGTTCCGATCGCGCCGCCGGAGCAAATACCAGGCGAGCCCGCCCAGCGCGAGAGTGAACAGCAAGAACACCAGGTTCGGCATTCCCGGCACCAGCCCCAGCAGTCCCATCACGCCGGCGGCCAGGAACATCACCTTGGGGTTGACCAGCAACTGGTCGATGATCTGCTCGCCGATATCCTGGTCGGTGTTGACCCGCGACACGGTGACACCGGCGGCGGTGGAGATCACCAACGCCGGGATCTGCGCCACCAGGCCATCACCGATGGTCAGTAGCGCATAGGTACGGCCCGCTTCGGCGAAGCTCATGTCGTGCTGCAACATGCCAATCAACAAACCGCCGAGTACGTTCACCACCATGATCACCAGACCGGCCACGGCATCGCCGCGCACGAACTTGCTGGCGCCGTCCATGGAACCGTAGAAGTCCGCCTCCTTGGCCACATCGGCACGGCGACGGCGGGCCTCCTCCTCGCCGATCAAACCGGCGTTGAGGTCGGCATCGATGGCCATCTGCTTGCCCGGCATGGCGTCGAGGGTGAAGCGCGCGCCGACCTCGGCGATACGCCCGGCGCCTTTGGTGATCACCACGAAGTTGATCACCACCAGAATCAGGAACACCACCAGACCGACGGCGAAGTTGCCGCCCACCAGGAACTGGCCGAACGCCTCGATCACCTTGCCGGCGGCATCGCCACCCTCGTGGCCGTCCATCAATACCACCCGGGTGGAGGCCACGTTCAGCGACAAGCGCATCAACGTGGTGAACAGCAACACCGATGGAAAGGCGGAGAAGTCCAGCGAGTTGAGGGTGAACATACTGACCAGCAGCACCATCACCGCCAGGGCGATATTGAAGGTGAAGAACAGATCCAGCGCGAACGGCGGCAACGGCAGGATCAGCATGGACATGACCAGCAGAATCAGCACCGGTCCGGCCATGATCTTCATCGGCACGTTCTTTATCGACAAAGAGGCCCCCGCCCCCAGCAGCGATCCGATCATGACGCGGCTCCTTGATCAGCGGCGGGTACCGCCAGGTCATCGGGCACCGGCAGATCCCGTGGCGGCATCGGCGAGGCTTCACCGCTGCCACGGGCGCTCTTGAGACGGAACGCCCAGACCAGCACCTCAGCCACGGCGGTGTATAAAGCAGCGGGAATTTCCTGGTCCAGATCCACGTGGCGATACAGGGCCCGCGCCAACGGCGGCGCTTCCAGTAACGGCACCCGATGTTCCTCGCCCAGCGCACGAATGCGGGCCGCCACCTGATCCGCGCCTTTGGCCACCACGCGCGGCGCGGACATGCGGCCTTCCTCGTAGCGCAAGGCCACGGCGAAATGGCTCGGGTTGGTAACGATCACATCCGCTTCCGGCACTTTGCTCATCATGCGCTGGCGCGCCACGCTCTGCTGCTGCGAGCGGATACGTGCCTTGAGTTGCGGATCCCCTTCGCTTTCCTTGTGCTCGCGTTTGATCTCTTCCTTGCTCATCCGCAGCTTCTTGGCATGGCTCCAGAGCTGATAGGGCACATCGATCAGCACCGACACCAGCAGTGTCAGCACCATCAAACCGCTGGCGGACGCGGCCAGCGTCAGTGCGTTGGTCATCGCCAGACGCAGCGGCTGCTCCATCAGCGCCATGAATTCCCCTTTGTGGCGCAGCAGAAAAAACACCGCCACTCCGCCCACCAGGATCGACTTGGCCAGCGCCTTGGCCAGTTCCGCCAGCGCCTGGCTGGAAAACATGCGTTTCAGGCCCGCGATGGGATTGAGCTTGGAGAATTTCGGCTGCAGCGCCTTGGCGCTCATGGACCAGCCACCGGTGAGCATCGGCGCCACCAGCGCCACCACCAGCAGTAACAGGAATAACGGCACCAACGCCAGCAGGGTCCGCATGCCCAGCTCCGCCACCCGTCCGAGCATCGGCCCGGTATCCAGGGCCTGGCGCCGCTCGAACAGGAACGACTGCTCCATCACCAGGCCGAGCTGGGCGAACAACGGGCCGGACATCACCCACAGACCACCCACCCCGGCGAACAGCAACAGAAAGGTAGCCAGCTCCCGCGAACGCGGCACCTGGCCTTCTTCCCGCGCCTGTTCCAATCGTCGGGGAGTAGCCGGTTCGGTCTTTTCCTGGTCCTGGGTATCGTCCGCCATGGCATCGTCAAGGAAGGCTGGGTATTCGGCCCATCATTGTCGGTAAAGCAGCGGCGGAACTAACGGTGGATTAGAGGCAGGGAATGGGGGTTATTCGAAAGAATCGCGAGCAAGGTCGCTTCCCACAGAGAGCGCCACGGAGCCGCTGTGGGAAGCTGCCTTGGCGGCGAATTGGCCGTAAAGCTACGTTTAAAACCCCAATTCGTCCAGCAGCGAATCCACCTGATCCTGGCTGCTGACCACATCTTCCCTGGCGGCATCGATCTGCGGCCCGTTGATCAGGGATTCGTCGCGGCGGCGCTGCATTTCATCGCGTTCCCGGCCTTCCGGAACGTTGTCCAGCAACACCTGCAGCAACTGCCGCTCCACCTCCTGGATCACCTCCATCATCTTCTTGATCACCTGACCAGTGAGATCCTGGAAGTCCTGGGCCATCATGATTTCCAACAATTCCTTGTTGGTGGCCTGCGCCAGGTCCGGCGCCTCGCCGAAAAACGCCCGTGTGTCGTTGACCAGATCACGGGCCTGATCCAGCTCCTTGGGTTCCTGGAACCAGGCTTGCCAGCGCTGATCCAGATCTCCGGCGCGGTCGGCCAGCTGGTTTTGCAATGGCTGCGCGCGATCAATGGCGTTAAGCGCCCGGTCGGCCGCCTGTTCGGTCATGGTGGCCACGTAACTAAGGCGGGCACGGGCATCCGGAATCGCCTCCGCCGCCTTGACCACTTCCTTATCCAGACCCAGTTCGCGCATGCTGTCGCGTAACATGCGGGTAAGCTGGCCAATACGCTGGACCAGATCGTCGGATCCGGCTCCCCCTTCGCTGATATGCCCGGCCTCGTTGCTCATGCTGCTTTCTCCTGCCTCGGGATGTCCGACGTCCCGCCGGTCCTGGCCGGCGGCGCGCTTTCACGATTCCCGGATGCTGCCTGTCACTGGTTATGCGCCGAGTTTCTCGAAGATCTTGTTGAGCTTTTCTTCCAGGGTGACGGCGGTGAACGGTTTGACGATGTACCCGTTGGCTCCGGCCTGGGCCGCGGCGATGATGTTTTCCTTCTTCGCCTCGGCCGTCACCATCAACACCGGCAGGTGACTCAGATTGCCGTCAGCGCGGATCCGTTTGAGCATTTCCAGACCATCCAGATTGGGCATGTTCCAGTCCGACACCACGAACTGGAAGCCACCACCGCGCAGCTTGGTCAGGGCCTCCTGTCCGTCTTCCGCTTCATCCACATTGCCGAATCCCAACTCCTTGAGCAGGCTGCGGATGATGCGCCGCATGGTGGGAAAGTCATCCACCACCAGAATACTCATGTTCTTGTCCACGATTGTGTTCTCCGCTACTTGGTCCGGTCAGAACTCTTCCCAGTCATCCTCGGCGGTCACCGCTTCACGGCGCGGCACCACCTTCTTCAGTTTTTCTTCCGCCGTTGCCGGCTTTTTCTCGCTGACGGCACCGTCGTCCACGTCGGCTTCGATGTCGGCCGGCGTTTCCGGATCGTGCCCGGCTTCCTGCTTGCGCCACAACGACAGGGACGCCAACTGTTCAGGCCGCAGCCGGAAAATCGCCACCGCTTTCTCCAGACGCCGCGCCTGCTCTTCCAGCGATGCGGCGGCGGCAGTGGCTTCCTGCACCAGCGACGCGTTTTGCTGGGTCACTTCATCCATTTGCGTCACCGCCTGGCTGACTTGTTCGATACCACCACTCTGTTCCTGGGAAGCGGAGGAGATTTCATCCATGATGTCGGTGACCCGTTTCACTGCGGCCACCACTTCCCGCATGGTCTCGCCGGCCTCTTCCACCAAGCGGGACCCTTCGTCCACCTGCGAGACCGAGCTTTCGATCAGTGCCTTGATCTGACGGGCCGCGTCGGCACTGTTGCCCGCCAGGTTACGCACTTCTCCAGCCACCACCGCGAAGCCGCGCCCCTGCTCGCCGGCCCGGGCCGCCTCCACCGAGGCGTTCAGCGCGAGAATATTGGTCTGGAAGGCGATGGAATCGATCATGCTGGTGATTTCCGCCACCTTGCGGGAGCTGTCGGAAATACCACGCATGGTGCCAATCACCTGGTCCATCACGGCGCCACCACGGCCGGCGGTGCCGGAGGCGTCGTTGGCCAGGCCGCTGGCCTGGCGTGCGTTGTCGGCGTTCTGCTTCACCGTGGCGGTGAGTTGCTCCATGCTGGTGGCGGTTTCCTCCAACGAGGCGGCCTGCTGTTCGGTACGGGAAGACAAGTCCGCGTTGCCGCTGGCGATCTCGGAGGCGCCGACATAAATGGCGTTGCCGCTTTCGCGCACCTCGGTGACGATCTTGCCGAGGCTCTGCTGCATTTCCGCCATGGCGCTGAACAGCTTGCCGATTTCATTGTCGCCCGGCACTTTGATCTCCTCGGACAGATCGGCGCGGGCGATGCGCTGCAGGTTTTCCACCGCCCAGCTCAACGGTTTCACCACCACGCCACGCAGCATCAGGTACACCAACACCATGATGATGCCGGTGAGCACCAACATGCCGATACCGATGTAGGAGAACAAAGCGGTCTGCTTCTGATAATGGCTCATCACCTCCTGGCCACGTTCATCGCCATAACGAGTGAAGTTGGTCAGGGTGTCATTCAGGTCGTCGTTGGGAGTTAGCAGTTCCTGGCGCAGATTACGATAAGTACGCAGGTCGCCTTTCTGCAGATAATCGTATTGCATCTTCACCAGACGCAGTACTTCCTTGTAGGCCCCCGCCAGCTCATTCGCCCGGGCCTCGCCCATTTCATCCTTGGGGCTGTCGACGAAGTTTTGAAAGCGACGTTCCGCCCTTTCCAGAAAACCGCTGACGCGCTGGATCTGGTTGTCCGCCACCAGCCGCATGCCGTTGTCCAGATAATCAGCGGCCAGATCCATTTCGATACGCGCCTGGTTCAGCAAGGTACTGGCCCGGGCAACCTGATTGAGTTGCTGCACATTGACCTGATTAAGGGTGGAGATGGAAGCATCCACCACCTGGTTGGTGAGGATGCGGATAGCGGCGATACCGCCGATCAAAAGCGCGCAGCAAATCAGCGCTCCGGCCACCGCCGTATTGATGTTGATATTTCGCACGAATTTCATCATAGCCGGCCTTTCCTTTTTTCAAGGTTATTCTGTCTATACCCGCTGAGCCCGCCCGGAGGCGGCCGCCAGTGCCATCAGACGCGGCGCCACCTGATTCAGCGGCAGCACTTCGATCGCCGCGTCCAGAGCGATAGCCTCGCGAGGCATCCCGAACACCAGGGAGGTGTCCTGATCCTGGGCCAGGGTGTGGGCACCGGCTTCACGCATGGCAAGCAGTCCCCCGGCACCATCCTTGCCCATACCGGTGAGCAGAACGCCAATGGCGTTGCGGCCGGCGTGCCGCGCCGCGGAGCGGAACAACACATCCACGGAGGGTCGGTGGCGATTCACCGGTGGCCCACCATCGAGGTGAATCACATAGTTCGCGCCGCTGCGGGCCAACAGCATGTGCGCATCCCCTGGCGCGATGTACACGTGACCGGGCAGCACCCGCTCTCCGTGTTCCCCTTCCTTCACCGTCACCGCGCTGAGCCGGTTGAGCCGTTCGGCGAACGACCGGGTGAATCCGCCGGGCATATGTTGCGCGATCAGAATCGCCGGGCTGTTCGGCGGTAACGGCGACAGCACTTCCCGGATCGCCTCGGTTCCCCCCGTTGACGCTCCCAGAATCACCAGTTTCTCACTGGAAATGATCGGCGCCTTCAACTTCGTCGGTGGCGTCCTGTTGTCGTTGGCGCGGCGCGGCCGGGAGCGGGCCGTGGCACGAATCTTTTCCGCGATCAGCTCGCTGTAGTCGAGCATCCCCGAACGAATCCCCAACGACGGTTTCTCAATGAAATCCACCGCACCCAGTTCCAGGGCCCGTAACGTAATCTCCGATCCGGCCTGGGTCAGTGACGACACCATCAGTACCGGCATCGGCCGCAGGCGCATCAGGCGCTCCAGAAAGTCGAGCCCGTCCATGCGTGGCATTTCCACGTCCAGCGTCAACACATCCGGGTTATGCTGTTTGATAAGATCTCTGGCCACCAACGGATCCGGCGCCACCGCCACCACTTCCATATCGGGATGGCCGTTGATGATCTCGCGCATCAAGTCACGAATCAGCGCGGAATCGTCGACGCACAGCACGCGAATTTTTTCCATAGCCCAAACCCGCCCCTGTTACGGTGGAAACATTGCAATGGCGTTGGTCCAACAGTCCTACTGGTTAGCTTATCGGCCGCGAGTCGCCAACCTTGAGGCCGGATTGGGCATTACCCGCCGCCGTCATGCCCTGCCAGCGAGTACACTGTCTGACCACGGGAGCGGAAACGGTCGCTCAGGTAGGCGACATTTTCCGAGTGGCCGGCGAACAACAACCCGTCGGGCTTGAGTCGATCAGCCAACCGCCCGAGCACCCGGCTCTGAGTTTCCCGGTCGAAGTAAATCATCACGTTGCGGCAGAAAATGGCATCGAAGCGTTGCCCGGTGGGCCAGTCCCGGCCGACCAGATTCATCACCTGGAAACGTACTTTTCCCGCCAGGGAGGGTTTGACCCGGGCATAACCGGTGCGGGCGCCGCTGCCTTTCTGGAAGAACCGCCGCCGACGCTGATCATCAAGGCGTGCTACCTGCTCCAGCGGATAGACGGCACGTCGGGCACGATCCAGGGCCTCGGTGTCGATGTCGGTGGCCAGCACCTCCACGTTGACATGCTCTCCCAGGGTTTCCAGCAACGTCATGGCAATGGAATAGGGTTCTTCGCCAGTGGACGCGGCGGCACTCCATACCCGGACCGGATCCCTGCGGCCGCGGACATGATCGGCCAGGATCGGAAAGTGGTGCGATTCGCGAAAAAAGGAGGTCAGATTGGTGGTGAGGGCGTTGACGAACGTCTGCCATTCCTCGCCTTTTCCACTGGCCTCCAGACCCGCCAGATAATCGTCGAACCGGGTCAGGCCGCGGGCACGCACCAGGCGACCGACGCGGCTGTACACCATGTCCTTTTTGTGCTCCGCCAACACAATACCCGCGCGCTGATAGATCAGATCGCGGATTTTTCTGAAGTCATTGGCGGAAAAATGCAGATCGCGCTCTGAAAACAGGGACGCAGCCTCGATCTCTTGCGGCGGATTCAAATCAGCTCCCCGCTTCCATCAGCAGCGGCGGATCGGTCCGGACCGGGTGGCCCGCCTGTTGCCGATCGACGCCGCGCAAATGAAATACCGCCACCGAATGGCCGAGTGTATCGACCTCACCGCGCAACGCGCCGGCGGCGTCGGCGGACCCCTGAATACGGCGGGCGTTGTGTTGCATGGTCTCGTCCATCCGTGTCACCGCCTGGTTGATCTGAGCGATACCAGAGCTCTGCTCCTCGGACGCGCAGGTGATCTCCCCCATGATGTCGTTGACGCGGGTCACCGACGCCACCACCTCCCGGATGGTGCTCTCCGCCCGGTGAACCAAATCGGCCCCGCTCTGGATTTCCCGGCCTGAGTTGGCGATCAGATCACGAATCTCTTTCGCCGCGGCGGCGGACCGCCCCGCCAGGTTGCGGACCTCGCTGGCCACTACCGCGAAGCCGCGCCCCTGCTCACCGGCCCGGGCCGCTTCCACTGAAGCATTGAGCGCCAGAATATTGGTCTGAAAGGCGATGGCGTCGATGCTGTCGATGATCACCGTCATCTTGTTGGAACTGGCGGTAATACGCTCCATGGTATTGACCACTTCGCCCATCACCTCGCCGCTGTGCGCCACCTGACCGGCCGCCTGCGAGGCCAGCTCACTGGCCTGCCGCGCGTTGTCGGCGTTTTGCCGCACCGCGCTGGTGATTTGTTCCATGCTGGACGCGGTCTGCTGCAGCGACTCAGCCTGCTGTTCGGTCTGGGAAGACAGATCGCGGTTGGCTTCGGCAATACCGCGGGCCGCCGGCGTCACCACCGCGATACCCTCGTTGACATGGCCGACGATACTGCCAAGGCAGCGCTGCGTGACCGCCAGCGCCATGTTCAACCGCCCCGCTTCCCCCAAAGTACGCTTCGGCGGCTGTGCCGCCAGATTGCCGGCGGCGATCTGGAACGTGAACATCACCGCCTCACGCAACGGCTTCAGCAAGGCGCCGGCGGTCATCACCCCGAGCAATGCCAACACCGGCACGCCAGCGACCAACAGCAAGCCATGCGCCAACATCAATCGGCCGCGCACCGGATCATCCGACGGCAAATGGCTCACGCCGTAGAGCCCCACCACGCTACTGATCGCCAACAACACCACCGCCAATAGCGCCAATCCTCCCAAACGCACGGCGCCACCACGCCGCCGCAGGCGCCGCCGCCAGCTATCCGGCCCCCGCCGCAGTATCTCTCCCCGCTCCAGGGAGAAGCGATGCCCTTTGTCCGTATTCATGGCGGCGTAAGCGTGTTCCGCCCGGATCACACTATCGGCGTCCGGTTTCAGGCGCACCGACACATACCCCTTGATCTCGCCGTCTTCCATGATCGGCGTGACATGCGCCTTGACCCAATAGTGGTCACCGTTCTTGCGGCGGTTCTTGATCACACCAACCCAGGTACCGCCCGCCTTGAGCGTCCGCCAGAGGTTTTCAAACGCCAGCGGCGGCATATCCGGGTGGCGAACCAGGTTATGGGGGGCGCCCAGCAACTCCTCCCGGCTGAATCCACTGACCTCAATGAAGGCGGGATTGGCATAGGAGATTTTGCCGCGCAAGTCCGTACGGGAGATAAGAAAGTGATCATCGCGCAGGGTATATTCCCGTTGCGTGACGGGCTGATTATCACGCATGCACTACCTCCGTCACGGCGCCAGCGACGATATTCTTGTCGGAGCTTTTTCCCTCCGCGTCGTTGATCACTCGCGCCAGCGTGAACAGCGCCACCGCCTGCCGCAGCCGCGCGGCTTCGCCTTCCAGTTCGCTGGCCGCCGCGGCCGCCTCTTCCACCAGAGCGGCGTTGCGCTGCGTCACCTGATCCATTTGCGTGATGGCCTGATTGACCTGGCCAATACCCTTGCTCTGCTCCTGGGAGGCGGAAGCAATCTCATCCATGATGTCGGTGACCCGGCGCACCGCTTCGACGATTTCGGTCATGGTACTGCCCGCCTGATCCACCAGTCGGGTCCCGGCTTCGATGCGCTCCACCGACGTCTCGATCAACGCACGGATCTTTTTCGACGCTTCGCCACTACGCCCGGCCAGAGCACGGACTTCTCCCGCCACCACCGCGAACCCCCGGCCCTGCTCACCGGCCCGGGCCGCTTCCACCGACGCGTTCAGCGCCAGGATATTGGTCTGAAAGGCGATGGAGTCGATCACCTCGATGATCTCGGTCACCTGACGGGCACTGCCGCTGATTTCCGCCATGGTGCCGACCACCTCGCCCACTACCTCACCGCCCCGTTGCGCGGTTTGTGACGCGCTGGCCGCCAGCTGGCTGGCCTGGCGGGCATTGTCGGCGTTCTGCTCCACCGTCGAGGTGAGCTGCTCCATACTGGCGGCGGTCTGTTCCAGTGACGCTGCCTGATGTTCCGTGCGCGAGGACAAATCAGTGTTGCCTTGAGCGATTTCACCGGCGCCCTGATAAATCCCCTGGCTGCTGTCACGCACGGTGGCCACGGTGCGGGACAGGCTTTGCTGCATGTCCGACAGGGCCGCGTAGAGCTGACCGATTTCATTATTGCCGCGCGCCTTGATCGGCTCCGACAAGTCGCCTTTGGCCATCCGCTCGAAGTGCCCCACCACCTTGCGCAGAGGCCGGATAACATTCACGGTCACACCCCACAGCACGATCACCACCAGCACCACCGATACCGCGATCACCGCGCCGATACCCCACCGCATGGTGGCGGCGTAGGATTCGAAAGCCGCCAACGCCTGGCTGCCGGCGTCACCGGATTGCGCCGCCAACCGGATCATCGCGTCATGGCTTTGATCGAGGATGTACACACTCTGCGCGCTCAGAATCAGGATCAACAGCGAAAACGCCGCCAGAACCAGACCCCAGCTTACTTTGACCGTCATGTTATCCAGTACTTTCACGATGGTTATCTCACTCGGCTCGTGGGCATCTTATTCACCAACGCGCTCAACGATGGCCAATTCCTCGCTGGTGAGCAGTCTCTCTATGTCCACCAGAACCAGCATGCGTTCTTCCAGATTGCCGAGCCCATGGATGTAGTCCAAAGGCAGACTGATACCGAATTCCGGCGGCGGTTTGATCTGTTCGGCGGTCAGGGTCATCACGTCCGAGACCTGATCCACCACGATGCCCACTACACGGGTACCGATATTGATGACGATCACCACGGTCTGCTGGTTATAGTCGGCGCTGGCGAGACGGAATTTCAGGCGCAGGTCGACGATTGGCACGATCACGCCGCGCAGGTTGGCCACCCCTTTTATGAAATCCGGCGCGTTGGCGATGCGGGTAACGTTCTCGTAGCCCCGGATCTCCTGGACCTTGAGAATGTCGATGGCGTACTCCTCGTCACCCAGGGAGAACACCAGGAATTCACGGCTGCTGATCTCGGCGGCTTTCTTGACGGGATTGACGGAAACCAGGTTGCTCATGATGCGGAAACCTCCTTGGAGGAAAGGACAGTGGAGTTTCGAGCGACCGCGTCACTCGCTTTCTTGCTTTGGCTGAGACGATGCAGGTCGGGAATATCCAGAATCAGCGCGACGCTGCCGTCACCGAGAATGGTGGCGGCGGACACGCCGGGGACCTTGCGGTAGTTGGTTTCCAGATTTTTGACCACCACTTGCTGCTGGCCCACCAACTCATCCACCAGCAGCGCATAACGGCGCCCCTCTCCCTGCACGATGACCACAATCGCCGCGGTCGGATCGGTGACGGCGCCGGACACCTCCATGGCATGGTGCAACGCCACCAGGGGCAAATAGTCCTCACGCACTTTCAACAGCACATCGCCGCCGGCCATGGTGTAGAGATCATCGGCGCGCGGCTGTAACGATTCGATCACCGCGCTGACCGGCAAGATAAAAGTCTCCTCCCCCACCCGTACCGACATGCCGTCGAGAATGGCCAGGGTCAACGGCAAGACAATGCGGGTACGAGTACCCACACCGGCTTCGGAGAGCACGTCCACATGACCGCCCATGGCCTGAATGTTGCGTTTGACCACATCCATGCCAACACCACGGCCGGAAACGTCGCTGACCGCTTCGGCGGTGGAAAAGCCCGGCGCGAAGATCAACTGCCAGACTTCCTCGTCACTCATGTTGTCGGACACCGGCAGCCCGTTGCTGCGGGCCTTGGCGAGAATCCGCTCGCGATCCAGACCGGCACCGTCATCACTCACCTCGATCAGGATGTTGCCACCCTGGTGCTGAGCGGACAGCGTGAGGCGGCCGGTGCCCGGCTTACCGGCGGCGGCGCGAAGCTCCGGCGTTTCCAGGCCGTGATCCAGGCTGTTGCGAACCAGATGCGTAAGCGGATCGATGATGCGTTCGGTGAGGCTCTTATCCAGTTCGGTGGATTTGCCCTCGGTGATCAATTCCACATCCTTGCCCAACTTGCCGGCCAGATCACGCACCAGCCGTGGGAAACGGCTGAATACATAGTCCATTGGCACCATGCGCACGGACATCACCGCTTCCTGAAGATCCCGGGCGGTACGCTGCAACAGGCTGAGGCCGGAGGCGAAGCCACCATCGCCGGTGACGTCGGAATCCTCCACCACCTGATTGAGCATGGATTGGGTAATGATCAACTCACCCACCAGGTTGATGATATGGTCGACCTTGGCCACCGGCACCCGGATCGAGGAGTTGGCGCCACTGTCCCGGCTGTCGACGGCCGGCCGCGCGGCGCGTTTGGTTTCAGCTTTGGGAGGCGGCTCCGGCGTTTTCACCGGCACCGGCAGCCGTTCCGGGGGGATACTGCGGATGTCCAATTGCTCAGGCTCGACGATGAAACACATCACCGCCTCGATGTCATCGGCGCTGGCGGTGGACTGCATCAACACCTCGTAGCGGTCGTCTTCACCTCGCGTTTCCAGCACATCGCCAAGCTGACCCAACTCCTCGATGAGCAGTTCCCGATCCCTTTCCGACACACCAAGCAGAGCCACGCTAAGGGGTTGTCCAGCCCCGCCACTGGCCGGTGGCGGCGAGGACGGAGCCACCGTGGTAGCGGGAGCCACATCGCCCGCCGGCTCACCAATTTCCTCCAGCGCCAGCTTCCGTAGCACCTCACAGATACGGGCCATCGCCTCCGCGTCCGGCTCCACGCCTTGGCGGTAGGCCTCCAGTTGGTCGTGTAGCATGTCTTTCGCTTCCAGAAAGGTATCGACGATGTCACGACGCAGCGTGAGTTCGCCGCGACGGGTGTAATCGAGCAGGTTCTCCAGCAGATGGGTGGTGCGTTGCAGCGCCTCGAACCCGAAAGTGCCGGCGCCTCCCTTGATGGAGTGGGCCGCCCGGAAGATGGCGTTAAGCTGTTCCATGTCCGGGTTGTCGACATCCAGTGCCAGCAAATGGGCTTCCATGTCCCCCAACAATTCCTCGGCTTCCTCAAAGAAGGTGCTGTAAAAATCGCTGATATCCATGGTTACTCCTGTAGCGGGGTCAATGCCGCCGGCTCGCTTTCCACGCGAATACGCCGCGCCGCCCGTTCATTCAGCACCAGTATCGTGATACGACGATTGACCGGATCCCCGGGGTGACTGCCGATCATTGGCACCCGATCACCCAGTCCCGCCACGCGCAGTAACTTGTCCGGCTCAAGACCACCGGCAATCAATTCACGGCGCGAGGCGTTGGCGCGGTCGGCGGACAACTCCCAGTTGCTGTAGCCGCGCTCACCGTTGGCATAGGGCAGGCTGTCGGTATGGCCGGTGATGCTGAGCGGGTTTGGCAGGTCATTCAGCAGCGGCGCGAGGGTGCGCAACAACTCGCGCATATAGGGCGCCACCTGATCACTGCCCAGATGAAACATGGGGCGAGGATCGGTATCCAGAAGCTGAATCCTCAGCCCCTCCGGGGTCACGTCGAAACGCATCTGTTGACGCAGTTCGCGCAAGCTGTCGTCGGCGCTGATGGTGCTCTCGATGCGCCGCTGCAACTCCAGGAACTGACGCTGCATCTCCGCCGGCCGGGTCTGGTCGCGCAGGTCAATACGTGCCTGTTCCCCTTTGGCATGGGCCGGGTCATCGCCGCCGCCGGGAATCGCACTGGTACTGGCGGTACTGCGGTCACCGCCGGTCATCGCCACGTTCAGCGGCGTGCGGAAATACTCGGCCAGTCCCTGCAATTGCTGCGGCGTGGCGGTGGAGATCATCCACAAGACCAGGAACAATGCCATCAGCGCCGTCATGAAATCGGCCAGCGCGATCTTCCAACTGCCGCCGTGATGCGCCTCGGCACGACGCGAGCGGCGACGAACGACAATGCGGCGAACGGCCTCACTCATGCCTCACCCACACCCACGCCCTTGTCATCACGCGGGGTGCCGCGCACATGATCTTCCAATTCACTGAAGCTGGGACGCTCGCTGGTGTGCAGCGCCTTGCGCCCAAACTCCACCGCCAGCTGCGGAGCATAGCCGTTCAGGTTGGCGAGCAGGGTGACGCGAATGCATTGCAGCATCTTCACCCCCTCATGCACCTGCCGGTCAATGCGACTGGCCAGCGGGTTGACGAAACCGTAGGCCAGCAGAATGCCGAGAAAGGTACCCACCAGCGCCTGGGCGATCATGTATCCCATCGCATCCACACCCGCGTCGGCGGCCCCCAGCGCCTTCACCACCCCGAGCACGGCGGCGACGATACCAAAAGCGGGCAAGGCGTCCCCGACCTTGGATAACGCATCGGCGGGGATATGCGCTTCGTCCTCGAACGCCTCGATTTCATGGGCCATCAGTTCATCGAGCTCATGCGGGTCCATGCTGCCGCTGATCATCAATCGCAGGTAATCGGTGATGAAGCCCATGATCATCGGGTCTTCCCGCAGCTCCGGATAATCGGCGAACAGCTCGCTGTCCCGCGGATTCTCGATATCACGCTCAATGCCCAGTACCCCTTCGCGGCGCATCTTCGACAGCAGCTTGTACAGCAGCGACATCAACGACATGTAGGTTTCCTTGCCGTAGCGGGTGGTGCGCTTGAGCTGAGACGAGGAACGCAGCGTGGCTTTGATCGCCTTGCCATTATTGGCGGCGATGAAGGACCCCACGGCGGCACCACAGATCATCATGATTTCACTGGGTTGATAGAGCGGACCGAGATGACCGCCGGCCAGAAAAAAGCCACCGAACACGGAAAACGCCACGATGATGAAACCAATGGGGATCAGCACAACCGGATTCCTTACGCCGCTGAATCAGTTCACCGCCTCCGGGGAGCACGGTTTACGAACACTCTCACTTCTGTATCGGCAGGAACGGGTGGGGCTTTAGGGGAATGTGCGTGGGTATGACGGTTCTCGTTGAACCTGCCGTAGCCGACCACTTCCCATGGTTGGGGCCACGAAGGCACTGTGGGAAGCTTGCTTGCAAGCGAATGGAGCAACACCGGAGACCGTATTCGCCAGCAAGCTGGTCTCCCACAGAGTGTGCTACCAAGCCTCCGTGGGAAGCTTGCTCGCAAGCGAATGGAGCAACGCCGGAGGCCGGC
>NZ_AQPF01000062.1:0-17427 GCF_009846745.1 Alcanivorax xiamenensis
GGCAATTTTTTATGACCGCAACGCCCGCAGCGCCGGGGTTTGACTTTAGCATCCGGCGTCTGGCGTCCGTCTCATACCAGATCGGCCAGGGCCTGTTCAAGGCGGGGATAACGGAACACGAACCCCTGCTCTTCCAGTCGACGGGGGTAGGCACGCTGCCCGCCGAGCATCAGTTGCGACATCTCGCCCAGTGCCAGTCGCAACACCGGCGCCGGCATCACCCAGGGCGCCGGGCGCCGCGCCGCCCTGGCCAGAGCACGATGAAACTCGCGCTGGGTCACCGGCTCCGGCGCGGTGGCATTGAACACACCTTCGACGCTGGGAGAAGTCAGGGCCCGGGCCAGAATCGCCAGCAGATCATCCTGGTGGATCCAGCTCAGCCATTGTTCGCCGCTGCCCAGACGCATCCCCAGACTGAACCGGTAAGCGGGCAACAATCTGGCCAGCATGCCGCCGTTGGCGCCCAGCGCCACGCCAGTGCGGACGATCACCAGCCGCATGCCCAGGCCGGTGACTTCGCGGGCAGCCTGCTCCCAGGCGTCGCAGAGCCGGTAGCCGAAGTCCTTGCGCCGGGCGGGGCTGCGCTCGGTCAGTTCGGCGTCACCAGCGTCGCCATAGAAGCCCACCGCCGAGCCGCTAACCATCACCGCCGGCGGGCGCCGCAAACGGCGCATCAGCGCCACCAGGTCATCGGTAACACCGACCCGCGAATCCAACAGTCGCTGTTTGCGCGCCGCGCTCCAGCGGCGGCTGAACAGGCTTTCGCCGGCCAGATTGACCACCGCATCCAGCGCTTCGTCATCGGCGATGTCATTGAACGAGGAAATAATCCGGGTGCCGGGCGGGCACGACGCCTGCGCCCGTTGCCGGCTCTGGCGACTGAGCACCACCAGCCGGTGGCCGTGACTGTGCAGATGATGTCCCAGGGCGCCGCCGATGAAACCGGTGCCGCCGGTCATCAGGATATTCACCTAACCGCCTCCATGGACACGATATCGGATAGTGCATGAAAGTATTCCACTGTGCCGGCGCCCACCGGCACAGTCAAAGTAATACGCCCGCCTTCCACCGCCTGCAAGCGTCCCTCCTGGGTTTTACCATCCCCGGTGGTGACCCGTACCAGGCGCCCCAGCAAGACCTGATAAGGCGTGTGCGGTTCCGCGGGATCACCGTGCGGCACCTCCGGTGGCAATGTAGCGGCGGCGGTCGCGGCCACTTGCCAGCGGCGGCCGTCATTGCTGCTCAGGCTGTCGATGAGGGTGCCGTCGACGGCGATCTCGGCACTACCGGCTCCCAGCGCCAGGCGCAGCCAGAGCCGGTCGCTGGCGACCCGGGTCAGCACCCCGGTGCGTTCCCGGCCACCGCTTTCGCGCACCGTCAGTTCACTGCCGGTCAACGGCGCCAGCACCAGCAGGTCGGTTAGTGGCACTGACGTGTCGGGTCCCGGCGGTGCCGGCGGTTTCGGCGGCGGTGGCGGTTCCGCCGTCGGCTGGCGGCCAGCGGTCATGGAGCCCGGTGTCACCGCCCAACCCACCGGGGTCTTCTCCAGGCCCAGTTGACGCCGTTCACGGCCACCATCGGAGCGGGTCAGACGAACCTCCACCCGGCCCTCGCCGGCGGCGCGGCGCAGAATCACGTTCTCCACTTCGACGTTTTGCAATACCCCTGCGGGAAACTGAGTCTGCAGATACTGCTCCGATACCCAGGCCAGGGTATCCGGGTGATCGAAACCGGCGTCCACGTCGCCATCCCGATAGCGCAGATGGTTGGTACGGGCGGTGAAGTCCCCCACCAGATAGCTGTTCGTCTGGTCAGGCAAGACCAGTTGGATAGTGCCGTTGAAGCCGCCGGGATCCCGTGGCGCCAGCGCCAGGTCAAGGCGATAGCCGTTACGGATGATGCGCGTTTCCGGGTATTGCTGGCCGGCCGGGGTCCAGGAAAGGTGGATTTCCGGCCCGCCCTCTTCCCAGGGAGAGACCAGCAGAGTACGGCGCTCGCGAATCGACGCCGTCGGCCAGTTCAAGAGCAGGCTGACGGACAGCTCGGGCAACACGCCGTCCCCCTGGTGTACCGTCAAGACGCCGTTGACCAGCGTCACTTGAGAGTTTTTCAGATCGGTGCCGTGCAATCGGCCGGTGAGCGGATGCCCCTCACCACGAGCCATCAGCAGGGCCGCCTCGGAAGAACGCACGAAGGGGCTGCTGGTAATGTCGGCGGCGCCGCTCACCACCTGACCGGACACCGGGGGAATCGCCGCGTTT
The DNA here is from genome assembly GCF_009846745.1 of Alcanivorax xiamenensis. NCBI lineage: Bacteria > Pseudomonadati > Pseudomonadota > Gammaproteobacteria > Oceanospirillales > Alcanivoracaceae > Alcanivorax > Alcanivorax xiamenensis. Next base: position 2,262 of record NZ_AQPF01000062.1, read on the forward strand.
TCCCGGTAGTCCACGTACATTAGCCCCAGGCCCGCCAAGGTGATGACCAATCCGGCGACCCGCAACAGGGCGAGCCGGCCATAGGCCTCCCAGTTTTCCTGAACCTGGTGTAACCCCGCCACCGGCAATACGAACAGGACCAGGCTATGGCCGTGCCAGGCGGCCTGCCTGATCAGCCCCACCGTGGCCATGACCGCCATGCTGACGCCCACTACCACCAGCCAATCCGCCATTGTCTTTTATCTCCCCAATCCCGGGTCCATGCCGCTCGCGGCCGCCCAAAAGGGCAGCTTACAAAGCCTCCCCGGAGCCCGCCAGCGTTTCCCTCGCCATCGGGGGATGGAGATCCCGGGCTTATGACCACGGTCACATAGCGCCGGACGCCGAAAGGCTTCCGTGCAGACCTGCCTCAGTGCCTCCCTCCATCAGGGACAGCGGAGCCGCGTTATGCCTTTACGGGAACGCCGTGAATACGTCCGAACGTCCCTGTTCGCCAGGGTCCCGCAAAGGCGTAACGCGGTTCCGCTTCGAGGTAACCGGAAAGTGCGGATGTTCTTTGGCCTTGGAGAGATAAATTCGAAGGCAGCTACAACGCCGCCGTGGGAAGCTTGCTGGCAAGCGAATGGGCTTTCGGACCCCAGGATTCGCTTGCAAGCAAGCTTCCCACAGCCGCTTCGTAGCCCCTTCCGTGGCAGCGGTCGACGTTGTTGGAGCCCAAAGTGCCGCGGTTCACTCGAAGCGGGTCAGTACGGAGGCCTTCCGGGACCCTGTTTGACAGGGACGTCAAACCAGGAGTCTACGGGGATGTATTCACGGCGATCCCGGAAGGCCTCCGTACTGACCCGCCCCCCCGATGGAGCTCCCCAGTCCGGTTATTCCACGATGAACCAAAAAAATACTTGTATCGGGGAAAGACAGAAGTTATATAGGCGCTGAGGTAGTCGGGTTGGGAGTTCCGTTCGCGGAGTCCCCCTTGGCACCCGGTTGTTTACGGCGCTTTCGTTACCGAAAGGAGGCCCCATGAGTAACCGCCGCGCTGACCGAGACTATGAATCGGAAGACCTGCTGATGAATGATGATTTTGACCTTGTCGATGACGACAACGGTGAGGAGCTCCAGGAGGAACGCAGTGCTCGCGCTCGCAGTTTCAACATGGACATGCGTCATCGTATCGAGGATCGGCTGGAGGAGCGCCGTCTGAAACGGGAACTTAGCGAGTACGAGTTTCTTGATTTTGAAGACGACGATACTCTGCACTGAACCTCACCGGCCTCCGTCGCCCTTCGGGGTTGACGGAGACAACCGGTCTCTTTTTATTTTTTTATTTCAAAAAACCGGAAAAACATTACCTAGAAGCGTTCATTGTTCGCTTTGCCCAGGTTATTGATTTTGCTTTTCCGCAGTGCTTTGAGTAACAGGTTACGCAGGGCGCGCAACACCGGATACAACACCGACGCCACCCTGGGTGAGCGGAACATCCAGTAATTCAAGCGGTTGAACACCCCGGAACGGCTGCCCATCAACGCCAGCGCGTGGATGGCGTCGGCACCGTAATAGAGTTGATCCCCGACCTTCAAAACCATGCCCTGGTCAATGTCCCAGCCACGGGCGGTAATCTCGCGCAGAATCTCCGTGTCCTCGCGCGCGTCGACCAGTTGCAAGGAGCCAACGGCATCACGCAGGCGAACCCAGCGGCAATAGTTGTCGCAGGCGGGACATTGTTTGTCGTAGACCAGTACGATGTTCGATTCCATCACCGTCTCCTCCGGCGCCACTGTCCCATAATTTGCCTGCACGCAACACGCTCACACGCCACAAGCCGAGCGCTGCATGGCATGGATACGCCGGATCAATACCATTAACGCGAAAGCCAGCGGTATCTCCAAAAAGTCCGCCACCAGCGTCACCTGGCTAAGGAGCAGGTAGTCCTCCATGGAATTCGCATGCCGGGCCAGTTGCATGATGCCTGACCCCAGTGCCAGGGACAGCAACCACATCCCCCACCACACCGGCATCAGCATTGGCGTGGATTGGCGGTGCCAATCGGCGGGGGCGGCACTGGCACGCCAGATTTCCTTCATCGCCTGATAGGGTTTCCACATGCTGAGCACGGGGATGAAGTACCAGCCCACCGCCCAGCCCGGCGTGAACCGCATGTCCGCTGCCCCGAGCCTCCGGCAATTCTGGTTGGCGCGGTAGATCCAGCGGGCCACCAGGATCATGGCGGTGAGCAGAACGAGGGTTTGCACCAGACCGACCACTCCCTGGCGGAGATAACTGGCCTCGATAACCTGATCGCTCAACACCACGCCGTCGCGGAGTCGGAGCAATAGCCGATATTCCAGTAGTCCTGAAATAACCGCCACCGCCGCCATGGCCATATCCGCGTACAAAAAACGTTTCACCCATTTGGTCAGCGCACCGGTGTCGATCAACGCCTCCGGTCGCGGAGTTTTTTCCGACAGATCCGCTCGCGGCGGCGCGTAAGGCGCCCCCTCCCCCTGACTCGGGCTTCCCTGTTCCATTGTTCGGCTTCCCTTTTGGTTCGAATATTGACTACCGTCGACGCCAGTCCCCGGCGGACAGCCGGTAAAGACAGTGCTCCCGTATTGGCATGCCTTCCGGCACGCTGGGATGGTCGAAGGTATCCTCCTGCCGCGCCATGCCCAGCCGCTCCATCACCGCCTGGGAGCGGTAATTCAGCACACTGGTGAAAGCAACGATTTCCTCCAGCTCCAGGTTGTCGAAGCCGAACTCGAGCACCGCGGCCGCGGCTTCCGTGGCATAGCCATTGCCCCAGGCGTCGCGGCGCAGGCGCCAACCGATCTCCACGCAAGGCTGGAACGGCAGCATGACATTGGGAATATTGAGGCCAACAAATCCCAGAAACCGCTTCTGCTCCCGTTGCTCCAATGCCCAGAATCCCCACCCCCGCTCGGCGATCAACGCCTCGCAGTGATCCGCCATGGCCTGGCTCTGCGCCTCGTTCATGGTCTCGGGGAAGAATTGCATCACTTCCGGGTCCGCGTTCATGGCCGCGAACGGGGCACGATCCGCGGGCCGCCACTGGCGTAAACGCAGACGCTCGGTGTTCAGTTCGGCAACCGGTTGTTTCATCACTCCCTCCGAGGCAATGGTCTCTCTCAGGCGTTTCCACCCTTGAAGAAATTGCGCAGCCGGGATCCCCAGCGGCGCTGATAAAACGGCTCCACCTGTTCCACGAAATAACGGCTGAGCCCTTCGTCATTCTCCGCAATCCGGTACAGATCCACCGCCTTCCCCTTACTTACGGTATCGCCAATGACCTGACCGCATTCGCGCATCACCGGCTCGATATCCCCCTCCGCCTCGATACCGATCACCAGGGAGGGGTGCTCGCTGACGGAACGGTCGTGCATCAGTGTCAGGAAAGCGCGCTTCACGTTGCCGTGCTTGGCGAGCAGTTGGGTCAAGGAATCCACCATCGCGGCCGGATACTCGGCTGGCTGTCCCAACAACACCTCGGTGTCCTGCTCCACCGTGCGCTGCTCCGGCGCACTGCCGCCCCCCTCCTTCAACAGCCCCCGCACTTCCTCCGGCACGAATTCCTTGCCATAGGGCAGGCGCGGATTGAGATAGAGGGTCGCGCCCTCGGTCATTTCGAACAGGGAACGGGCCGTCAACGCCAGGTAGGACTGCTCCTCCTCAATGGCCTGCCTCAACACCTCCAGCGACGAGAAGAACGGAATCGCCGAGGTCCCGTCCTGCTTCTCCCATTGCGTCAGATTAACCTGGCTGCCGGCCTCCAGGGTGGTCTGCCCTTCACCGCCATTGGCGGTGCCCAGCACATAGACCGTGGATTCCAGCAGCCGCTGGTAGAATTCCGGCCGGTGGGCCGGTTCATCGGCGGCCAGCCGCAACAGGCGTTCCAGATCGTTTTCTTCCCTTTCCGTCATTAACGACATCCTTTATGTCATGCCTGCATCAGGCTTTCCCTGAACCGGTGAAAGCGATGATGTTGTTGGGGAACTCACGGGAGGCCACTTCGCTGGCGAAGTCCTCCGCCACTTGCAAAATGGTGCGGCTGACGTGAGCGTACTGCTTGGAGAACGGCGGCCAGTAGTCACCCAGCCCCAGGGCATCATTGATCACCAGTACCTGACCGTCGCAGTCCGGGCCGGCGCCGATACCGATGGTGGGAATCCGCAGGGTGCCGGTGAGCTCTGCACCGAGATTGTAGGGAATGTGCTCCAGCACGATCATGAAGGCACCGGCTTCCTGGATGACGACGGCATCCTCCAGCACCTGCCTGGCTTCCTGTTCGGTGCGTCCCACCTTGGTGAAGCTCTTGGCGGTCTGCGGTGTCAGGCCAGTATGCCCGACCACCGCGATGCCGTTGTCCACCAGATGGCGGATCACCCCGGTCTTGGCGCCCTCCAGTTTGACGCTGTCGGCGCCGGCGGCGATCAGGCGGCGGGCGTTCCACAGTGCCGTGTCCGGGTCCTTGTCGGTCTCATACGGCAAATCGCCGATGATATGGGTTTCCGGCGCGCCGCGACGCACGGCGCCAACGTGATAGGTCATGTGGTCAATGGTGACGTCACGGGTGCTGTCGAAGCCCATTTCCACCATGCCCACGGTATCGCCCACCAGGATCACCGGGATCGCCGCCCGCTCCAGAGCCCGGGCCACCGGGCAGGTGTAGGCGGTCAACATGGCGATGGGCGTCCGCCCTTTCATTTCCATCAAAGCCTGCGCGTGCTTTTTCATCACAAACCCCTCCTTCAGGGCGCCGTTAAAACGCCCTAACTTTGCCATAATTCAGGGCATGTTGGATAACGGAAGGGATTCGGGATAGGGATCCGCTGGTGGCGCGGCAACAGGGGCCGTTATTGAATAGCCACTGTTACTTGCGGGTTTTGGTTCCCTGTCTGGCTTTGAAACGGGGATTGGTCTTGCAGATCACATAGAGACGCCCTCGCCGCTTGACGATCTGGCAATCCGGGTGGCGGCTCTTGGCGGATTTCAACGAGCTGACGACTTGCATTGATGTTCCCTCATTTGGCGCGCGTGGGCCGGCTGCTCAACTTGCCGAAACGCTGTTGGAAACGAGCGACACGTCCCTCCGACGAGGCCTGACGCTGCTCCCCGGTGTAGAAGGGGTGGGAAGCGCTCGACACATCAAGCTCCACCAAGGGGTAGGTTTCTCCGTCATCCCATACGATCGTTTTATCCGACTGGCAGGTGGAACGAATCCTGAACGTGGCGCCACAGCTGGTATCACGGAAGATGACATAGTCATAGGGAGGGTGAATGTCTTTTTGCATATCTTACCTCTTACGTTATATCGTAACAATCAACAATTAGAACCGATTCTCATTACCAAGTAAAGAGGCAGCACAGCGCCTATTGAGAAGTTTGGTGGCCGCCTTACCGCCCTATCTTCACGACGCCGATATCGTGCAAAATGCTTTCAAGGTGGCGGGCTGATTCCCCAGCGCGGCCAGCAATTCCGCGATGGCCACGCTATCGTCATGAGTTGGAGAAAAACAATATGTTCGATCTGGTGACACCGGAGCTGGTGGGAATCTCAAGCCATCGTTTGGAACGCGTGGACAACTGGATGCGGACGCTGGTGGCATCGCGGCGGCTGGCCGGTATCAGCGTACTGGTTTACCGGCGCGGGCATTGCGCCTGGTTTGGCGGTGCGGGCCACCTGAAAACGGATCAGCAACAGAAGATCGCCGAAGATACCCTCTTTCGTATCTACTCGATGACCAAGCCGATCACCAGCGTCGCCGCCATGATGCTCTACGAGCAGGGCCTGTTTCAGCTCGATGATCCAATAGCAAAATTTTTGCCCGAGTTCACCAACATGCAGGTCTGTGTGGGCGGGGACGAGGAGAATCCCAAGCTGGAACCGGCGCGCAGCCTGATCACCATGCGGCAACTGCTGACACACACTTCCGGGCTGGCCTACGATTTCACCAGCCTGCCACCGGTGGATGCCCTGTATCGCAAGCACGGCATCAACTTCAGCCGCCCTCACGGTTCACTGGCGGAAATGACCCGCCAGGCGGCACAAATGCCGCTGCTTTTCCATCCCGGTACGAAGTGGAACTACAGCATCTCCACGGATGTGCTGGGGCGGGTGGTGGAGGTGATTTCCGGACAATCACTGGATCGCTATTTCGCCGAACATATCTTTGAGCCTCTGGGCATGAACGATACCGCCTTCTGGGTCGCCGAAGAAAAAGGGCATCGACTGGCGGAGATGTACACCCTGGCCGGCGCCATGCCACCACGTATCAAAGGCGAGCCCACCGAAGTCACCCCGGACCCGCGGGGCGCGCTGGAAGTCAGCGCTGCGTCCGCTGGCCGGCAGTTCATTCAGCCACCCGAAATTCTCTCCGGCGGCGGCGGCCTGACCTCCACCACCGGCGACTACCTGCGTTTCGCTCTGATGCTACGCAATGGCGGCAACTTCAACGGCGCGCGCCTGCTGGGCCGCAAGACCGTGGAATTGATGCACAGCAATCACCTGCCCGGTTCGATGGCCGACATGGGCGAGCCCCGTTTCAATAATACTCACATGGGAGCCGGGTTGGGATTCGGTTTGGGTTTTGGCGTGGTCCTCAATCCAGCCCTGGCGCAAACCATGGGGTCGGTGGGCGAGTATTTCTGGACCGGCATGGCCAATACCCAGTTCTGGATCGACCCCAGTGAGGATCTGATCGTCATCCAGATGGCCCAGATGATGCCCTCCACGCTGGTACCGATCCGGCAAACCCTGCGCTCGCTGGTCTATCAGGCGCTGATTGACTGAACCCCAAAAAGCATCGCGGCCCGTGGGCCGCTCCTGCGAGAGGTCGAACCTCCTGCGGGAACGGCTCACGGGCCGCGATGACATTGACGCTGGCGGCCGGACTCAAGGTCCGGCACCACCTGGCTTTACCAGCCGGTGGCTTTCTTCACACCTTCGCCGATTTCCGCCGGGTTGCGCACGGTGACCACACCGGCGGCTTCCAGGGCGGCGAACTTCTCGTCCGCGGTGCCCTTGCCACCAGCGATGATCGCACCGGCGTGGCCCATGCGCTTGCCCGGAGGCGCGGTGACACCGGCGATGTAGCTGACCACCGGCTTGGTCACGTGCTCCTTGATGTAGGCAGCGGCTTCATCTTCCGCGGTACCGCCGATCTCACCCACCATGACGATGGCTTCGGTCTGCGGATCGTTCTGGAACATTTCCAGCGCGTCGATGAAGGTAGTGCCCGGGATCGGGTCACCACCGATACCGATACAGGTGGACTGACCGTAACCCAGCTTGGTGGTCTGGTTGACCGCTTCGTAGGTCAGGGTGCCGGAACGGGAGACGATGCCCACTTTACCCGGTTTGTGGATGTGACCGGGCATGATGCCGATCTTGCACTCGCCCGGAGTGATCACACCGGGGCAGTTCGGACCGATCAGGCGCACGCCGCCCTTACGGACGATGTATTCTTTCACGTACAGCATATCGAGAGCCGGAATGCCTTCGGTGATGCAGACGATCAGCTCGATGCCCGCATCAGCGGCTTCGATGATGGAGTCCTTGCAGAACGCCGCCGGTACGTAGATCACGGAGGCGGTGGCGCCGGTTTCCTTGACCGCGTCGGCCACGGTGTTGAAGACCGGCAGGCCCAGGTGGGTCTGACCACCCTTGCCCGGGGTCACGCCGCCGACCATTTGAGTACCGTACTCAATGGCCTGCTCGGAGTGGAAGGTGCCCTGACTGCCGGTGAAACCCTGGCAGATCACCTTGGTGTTCTTGTCGATCAATACGCTCATTTGGCACCTCCCGCCGCTTTCACCACCTGCTCGGCGGCGTCGTCAAAACTCTTGGCGGCGATGATGTTCATGCCGCTGTCGGCCAGCTTCTGCGCGCCCAGCTCGGCGTTGTTGCCTTCCAGACGCACCACCACCGGCACCTCGACGCCCACTTCTTCCACCGCGCCGATGATGCCTTCGGCGATCAGGTCACAGCGGACGATACCGCCGAAGATGTTCACCAGAACCGCTTGCACCTGGTCGTCGGAGAGGATGATCTTGAACGCTTCGGTAACACGCTCTTTAGTGGCACCGCCGCCCACATCCAGGAAGTTGGCGGGCTGGCCGCCCTTGAGCTTGACCAGGTCCATGGTGCCCATGGCCAGGCCGGCGCCGTTCACCATGCAGCCGATGTTGCCTTCCAGAGCCACGTAGTTGAGCTCCCACTCGGCGGCGCGACGCTCACGCTCGTCTTCCTGGGAGGGATCTTCCAGCGCTTTGATGTCCGGGTGGCGGAACAGCGCGCTGCCATCCACGTTGATCTTGGCGTCCAGGCAGTGCAGATCACCCTGCTCGGTGACCACCAGCGGGTTGACCTCGATCAGCGCCAGGTCCTTGTCGTCGAACAGTTTGGCCAAACCGGTGAAGATCTTGGCGAACTGATTGACTTGCTTGCCTTCCAGCCCCAGCTGGAACGCGATCTGGCGGGCCTGGTAGGGCTGCGCGCCGACCAGCGGATCGACTTCCGCCTTGAGGATTTTTTCCGGGGTTTCCTCGGCGACTTTCTCGATTTCCACGCCGCCCTCGGTGGACGCCATGAACACCACGCGGCGGGTGGCGCGATCCAGTACCGCACTCAGGTACAGCTCTCTTGCGATGTCGGTGCAGGTTTCCACCAGAATTTTGGAAACCGGCTGGCCGTGCTCGTCGGTCTGGAACGTCACCAGACGCTGGCCCAGCCATTTCTTGGCGAATTCCGCCGCTTCCTCGGCGCTGTCGACCAACTTCACGCCGCCAGCCTTACCGCGGCCACCGGCGTGTACCTGGGCCTTGACGACCCATTTGTCACCACCAATTTCCTTCGTCTTGGCGGCGACCTCTTCGGGGGTGTCGCAGGCGAAGCCTTTGGAAACCGGCAGGCCGTAATCAGCAAACAGCTGTTTCGACTGATACTCGTGGAGGTTCATGCCATTAATTCCGTCGTTGATGAAAGATCAAAAGGCGGGACGGCGTGGCACGCCAACAACCGACGAAGTTTCGCGTTTGCGCCGACGGCTCCCTCGGGAGCACGGCGGTGCAAACACACTACGTCCGATATCGGCCAGCGCGGCACGCCGGAAGCCCGACTTTTATTTCTTGCGGCGCCGTTGCGCCACATGGATGGCCTTGTAATCCGTGGCCAGAGCCGCTTCGTGCACGGTCTCGGACAGGCTCGGGTGACCGAACACCATCAATTGCAGATCTTCGATGCTGGCGCCGAATTCCAGGGAAATAACGCCCTGTTGCACCAACTCGGAAGCCTGGGGACCAAGCACGTGCATGCCCAGAACGCGGTCGCTTTTCTCGTCCACCACGAACTTCACCATACCGGCGGATTCACCGGCGGCCAGAGCACGCCCATTGGCGGCGAAGGGGACCACCCCGGTTTTGTAGGGCTCCCCGGATTCCTTCACTTCTTCCTCGGTTTTACCAACCCACGCCACTTCCGGGTGGGTATAAATCACGCCGGGGACGGCGTCGTAGTTGACCTGGGTGTGCTCACCCGCGATCACTTCCGCCACCATGACCCCTTCTTCAATGGCCTTGTGGGCCAGGGCCGGCCCCCGCACCAGATCACCGATGGCGTACACACCGGGGACGTCGGTACGGCACTGGTTGTCGACGTAAATGAAGTTACGCTCATCCAGGGTCACACCGGCATCCTGACTGAGCAGGCCTTCGGTATAGGGACGGCGGCCAACGGCCACGATCAAACGATCGAAGGTTTCCTCGTGCTCGCCGTCACCGTCGGTATAGGTAACGCGAACGGAATTTTTGTTTTTCTTGCTGCCAGTGACCCGGGCACCGAGGTGAATGTCCAGGCCCTGTTTGGTGAACTGTTTCAGCGCTTCCTTGGCGACTTGCTGATCCACCGCCGGCAGGAAGGTATCCACCGCTTCCAGCACGGTCACCTGGCTGCCCAGGCGTGCCCAGACGCTGCCCAGCTCCAGGCCGATGACGCCGGCGCCGATCACGCCCAGTTTCTTGGGCACGCTGGTGAATTCCAAGGCACCGGTGGAATCGACGATGATCTGCTGGTCCACTTCCGCCACCGGAATGTCGATCGGCACGGAGCCCGCGGCCAGGATCACGTTGTCCGCTTCCAGGGTCTGCTCGTCCCCTTCCAGCGGCGTGAACGCCACCTGTTTGTTGGCTTTGAGCTGGCCGGTACCTTGCAGCCAGTCCACTTTGTTGGCTTTGAACAGCTGGGCGATACCACCGGTCAGCTGCAGGACGATTTTGTCCTTGCGCTGCAGCATGGTGTCCAGGTCCAGGTTCAGTTTGCCAACACCGATACCGTGATCGGAGAAGGCTTCCTCGGCTTCATGGTATTTCCAGGAGGAGTCCAGCAGCGCCTTGGAGGGGATACACCCCACGTTCAGGCAGGTGCCGCCAAGAGCCGGATCACCCTGCTTGTTGATGCGTTTCTCGATGCAGGCGGTTTTGTAACCCAATTGCGCGGCGCGAATCGCGGCGACGTAGCCGCCCGGTCCACCGCCGATGACGATGACGTCGTATTTGTCAGCCATAACCAGTCCCTTTATGCGTCGGGGCCACCGGCGCGGGGCGCGGGGCCCCTTCGCCGGCGCCGGGAATCAGATGTCCAGCAGCAGCCGTGCCGGGTCCTCGATGAAGTTCTTCACGGCGACCAGGAATTGCACTGCTTCCTTGCCGTCGATGATCCGGTGGTCATAGGAGAGCGCCAGATACATCATCGGCAGAATCTTCACTTCGCCATCCACCGCCATCGGTCTTTCCTGGATCTTGTGCATGCCCAGGATGGCGGTTTGCGGCGGGTTGAGGATCGGCGTGGACAACAGTGAGCCGAAGATGCCGCCGTTGGAGATGGTGAAGGTGCCGCCGGTCATCTCTTCGATGGACAGCTTGCCGTCACGGGCCTTGGTACCGAACTCGATGATCTGGGATTCGATTTCGGCCAGCCCTTTCTGGTCGGCGTCACGCATTACCGGCACCACCAGACCACGCTCGGTGGAAACCGCCATGCCCACGTCGTAGTAGCCGTGGTAGACGATGTCGTCACCGTCGATGGACGCATTCACCGCCGGGAAGCGTTTCAGCGCTTCCACACAGGCGCGGGTAAAGAAGCTCATGAAGCCCAAACGCACGCCGTGGGACTTCTCGAACTCGCTTTGATAGTGCTTGCGCATGTCCATGATCGGTTTCATGTTGACCTCGTTGAAGGTGGTCAACATGGCCGCGTCCTGCTGCGCCGCCACCAGACGTTCGGCGATGCGCTTGCGCAGGCGGGTCATCGGGACGCGGCGTTCCTCACGCTCGCCGGCGGCGGCGGCCGGAGCGGCGGCCGGAGCCGGAGCGCTGGAGGCGGGCTGGTTCTGCTGCTTACCGGCCAGTGCTTTCTCCACGTCTTCCTTGGTGATGCGGCCCTTGGCACCGGTGCCTTTGATGTCAGCGGCATTGAGACCGTGCTCGCTCATCAGCTTGCGCGCGGCGGGACCAGCCTGGGCATCGCCGTCATCGTCGCTGCCTTGTGCTTCGGCGGCCGGCGCCTCGGCGGCTTGCGGCTTTTCTTCAGCGGGCGCGGAGGCGGACGCGCTGGCGCCCGCTTCCAATTGCCCGAGCACTTCCTGACTTTCCACGGTGGCGTCTTCGCCTTTGAGGATCTTGGTCAGAACACCGTCCATCGGAGCCACTACCTCGAGGACCACCTTGTCGGTCTCGATGTCCACCAGCAGCTCGTCGCGTTTAACCGCCTCGCCTTCTTTCTTGTGCCAGGTGGCTACCGTGCCATCGGCCACGGATTCCGGAAATTGCGGGGCTTTGATATCTGTCGCCATGCCTGTTCCTTAAACGAGTTCGTTAGGCTGTCTACTTGATGTTGAAGGCGTCTTCGACCAGACGCTGCTGCTGTTCCACGTGCAGGGACATCGAACCCGCCGCCGGAGCCGCCGCCATGTCACGGCCCGCGTATTGCACGTACAGTTTCGGATTGACCGCGCGGGCCACCCGGAACATGTGGTGTTGGGAGCAGTACCAGGCGCCCTGGTTCATCGGCTCCTCCTGACACCAGACCACATGCTCGAGATTCGGATAGCTTTCCAGAATCTCGCGCAGCCGCTGCTCCGGGAACGGATAGAGCTGCTCGATGCGGACCAGCGCGGTGTCCTTGATGTCGTCGGACTCGCGTTTTTCCAGCAGGTCGTAGTAGACCTTGCCGGAACACATCACCACGCGGTTCACCGCTTCGTTATCAAGCTCGGCGGTATCCTCCAGCACGGTGTGGAAACGACCTTCCGAGAGGTCCTCCAGGGACGAGATCGCTCGTTTGTGCCGCAGCAGGCTCTTCGGACTCATCACCACCAGCGGCTTGCGCAGCGGCCGAACCGCCTGGCGGCGCAGCAGGTGGAAGATCTGGGCCGGGGTCGACGGTACGCAGACCTGCATGTTGTGCTCGGCGCTGAGTTGCAGGAAGCGTTCCAGACGGGCGGAGGAGTGCTCCGGGCCCTGTCCTTCGTAACCGTGCGGCAGCAGCAGCGTCAAACCGCACAGCCGCCCCCACTTGGCCTCGCCGGAAGAGATGAACTGGTCGATCACCACCTGGGCGCCGTTGGCGAAATCGCCGAACTGCGCTTCCCACAGCACCAGCGCCTTCGGCGTGGTGGTGGCATAGCCGTACTCGAAGCCCAGCACCGCTTCCTCGGACAGCAGGGAGTCGTAAATATCGAACTCCGGCTGGCCTTCATAGAGGTGCTGCAGAGGAACGTACTGTTCGCCGTTCTTCTGGTTATGCAGCACCGCGTGGCGGTGGGAGAAGGTGCCACGACCACAGTCCTGGCCGGTGAGACGTACCGCGAAGCCCTGATCCAGCAAGGTGGCGTAGGCCAGGGTTTCCCCGTACCCCCAGTTCAGCGGCTGGGCGCCGGCGGTCATCTTGCGGCGGTCTTCCACGATCTTCTTGACCTGACGTTGCACCACCAGACCTTCCGGCAGGGTTTCCAGGCGCCCGGCCAGGTCCTGCAATTTTTTCAGTGGGTAGCCGGTATCCCAATCGTCTTCCACTTCGTGGCCGATGTAGGGAGACCAGTCCACGAACAGCGCCTTGTTGGGCTCACGCACCAGGGCCTTGACCACATGGTTGCCTTCGTCCAGCGCATCGCGGTAATCGTCCACCATCTTCTGCGCGTCCTGTTCGCTGATCACCTGCTGGCTGATCAGCGCCTCCGCGTAGAGCGTACGGGTGGTCGGGTGCGACTTGATCTTCTTGTACATCAGCGGCTGGGTGGAGGACGGCTCATCCGCCTCGTTGTGACCCAGACGGCGGTAACAGATCAGATCGATCACCACGTCCTTCTTGAACTGCATGCGGTAATCCACCGCCAGCTGGGTGACGAAGTACACCGCTTCCGGATCGTCCGCGTTGACGTGGAAGATCGGAGCCTGAACCATCTTCGCCACGTCAGTGCAGTACTCGGTGGAACGGGCGTCGTCCTGACGGCTGGTGGTGAAGCCCACCTGGTTATTGATGATCACATGCAAGGTGCCACCGGTCTTGAAACCCCGGGTCTGGGACATCTGGAAGGTTTCCATGACCACACCCTGACCGGCGAAGGCCGCGTCACCGTGCACCAGGATCGGCACCACCTGGTCACCACCGTGATCCTGACGGCGGTCCTGGCGGGCACGCACGGACCCTTCCACCACCGGAGAGACGATTTCCAGGTGAGAGGGGTTGAAAGCCATGGCCAGGTGCACCTCACCGCCGGAGGTCTGCACGTTGGAGGAGAAGCCCTGGTGATACTTCACGTCACCGGAGCCCTGCTCATTGAAGCTTTTGCCTTCAAATTCGCCGAACAGATCCCGCGGGCTCTTGCCCAGGGTGTTCACCAGCACATTCAGCCGGCCCCGGTGGGCCATGCCGAGCACCATTTCCTTGGCGCCGTAGCTGCCGACCCGCTGGATCATCTCGTCCACCAGCGGAATCAGGGATTCACCGCCTTCCAAACCAAAGCGCTTGGTACCCGGGTAGCGACTGCCCAGGTATTTTTCCAGCCCTTCGGCGGCGGTGAGCCGTTCCAGGATGTGTTGCTTGATCTCCGCATTATATTGCGGATGGCTACGCACACTCTCCAGCCGTTGCTGAATCCAGCGCTTCTCCGCGGTGTTGACGATGTGCATGTATTCGGCACCGACCGAGGAGCAGTAGGCGCCCTTCAGGCAGTCAACGATTTCACGGAGTTTGGCTTCCGGCTTACCAATGAACAGATTGCCGGTCTGGAATACGGTTTCCAGGTCGGACTGACTCAGACCATGATGGGCCAGCTCCAGATCCGCCACCTGCTCCCGCTCCATCAGCCCCAGCGGGTCCAACTTGGCCACCTGGTGCCCACGGTTGCGGTAAGCGGCGATCAGATGCAGAACCCGCACCTGGCGACGTTCGTGCTCGCTGCTGACCGCGCCGGCGCCCATCTTCTGGACCCGGGAGCGGTTCTTGGCTTCCAGCAAAAAGTACTCACGCACCGGTCCGTGGGGAACATCGGACTCAACGGCACCGTTGACGCTGGGGAGTTTTTCGAAGTAAGCGCGCCAGTCTTCCGGCACGGAGTTGGGATCTGTCAGATAGGATTCGTACAGTTCATCGACATAGGCCATGTTGGCACCCCCGAGAGGGGAGGATTGCCATTGGCGCTGCATGGAACTGTCTTGCATCGTCGCTCGTTCCTTAGCCGGGAGCCTGTCACGCCTGTGGCATGAGATGGTGCTGTGACCACAGGGAGGATGACCCTGTTCCCGAGCTTTCAATGTGTCCGGAGCGGCCGCCTTTTAAGCCCCGCTCCACCCTGCTGCATACACCGATTCCGGGGTTTCCGGAACCGGTCGATAGTGTAGTACGTTTGTGAGGCTTTTGTTAGAGGCGGTTCGGGACTCACCGGCGGCCCGTACCCAGCCAACCGGCCTGTTCAGCCCTTCAACGCTGTCCGACTTATCGACCTTTTCGGGCGGAACTTCAATGCCACCAAGGTCGAGTCTGTTTATCGGGGCGGTCGCCACGATTTCAAGCTTATCCGAAGCGCACCGGATTGGCCCCCGGGGGTCGCATTCAGATACAAAAAAACGCCGGACGCCGATAATGCAAAACCAGACC
>NZ_AQPF01000063.1:0-17285 GCF_009846745.1 Alcanivorax xiamenensis
TTGGACGCTCGCCGCGTGACCACGCATTGGCGTTACACCGCTCAATTGCAGCGGCGCTATCCGGCATTGAAGGTGGAGGGCGATCGCATCTATATCCGTGATGGCCATATCTGGACTTCCGCTGGCATTACCGCCGGAATCGATCTGGCGCTGGCCATGATCGAACAGGATCTGGGGCTGGAACTGTCACGGGCCGCCGCCCGGGAGTTGGTGGTACATCAGCGGCGCTCCGGCGACCAGTCACAGTTTTCCGAGGCTCTGGCACTGGAACCGGAATCCGATCGCGTCCGCAGGGCGTTGGATTTTGCCCGTGCGCATCTGCACCAACCCTTACCGGTGGAACGTCTGGCCGAAGCCGCCTGTCTGGGGACTCGTCAGTTCAGCCGTTTATTCCGTGCCGAAACCGGGGAGACCCCGGCGCGAGCGGTGGAACGGCTGCGTGTGGAAGCCGCGCGGCACCGGGTGGAAGCCGGCCATGAACCGATCGAGCGGATCGCCATCATGTTCGGGTTCAATGATCCGGAACGCATGCGCCGTGCTTTCGTTCGTCGTTTCGGACATGCCCCACAGGCGTTGCGGCGTCAAGCTCGCCGGGTGTTCCGGCGTTATTGATCCAGATCACTGATCGATCCGGTTTGTCACTGCTCGGCACGGGGGTGGTTCGCTTCTTGATGCCGATCAAAACTAAAAGATTCATCTTAAATGCATATTTAATCCAGACCGCGACGGAGAGCCCGATAGCCAAAGTGAGGGTCGGCCATGAAGTCTGGATTAACATCACATACCGTACTGAAGCAACTCGCCGGGGGGATCGCTCTGGCATTTATCTTGAGTGGCTGTACCACCGGTAAGGCGACAACCGAAGCGCCGCTCCCGGTGGAGCAGGCTCAATTGACGGCACCTCCGCTGGTGCCACCACCGATTTCCCGCAAAGGGCCCGCCAAGGTGGTGGTGGACCTGGAAATGGTGGAACAGGAAATGCGCCTTTCCGATGGTGTCACCTACGAGTTCTGGACGTTCGGTGGCACGGTGCCCGGCAGTTTCATCCGGATCCGTGAAGGTGACACCGTGGAGTTTCATCTCAAGAACCGCCATGACTCCCACGTGGCGCACAACATTGATCTGCACGCGGTCACCGGAACCGGCGGTGGCGCGGAAGCCACCTTCACTCTGCCGGGGCATAAAACGCAGTTCACCTTCAAAGCTCTGAACCCCGGTCTGTACGTCTATCACTGCGCCATGGCACCGGTGGGAATGCATATCGCCAACGGCATGTACGGCCTGATTCTGGTGGAACCGGAGGAGGGACTGCCACCGGTGGATCGCGAGTACTACGTCATGCAAGGTGACTTCTATACCGAGGGGGGCTATGGGGAGCCGGGCCTGCAACCATTCAGCCTGGAAAAGGCGGTGGATGAGCACCCCACCTATGTGGTCTTCAATGGCAGTGAAGGAGCCTTGACCGGAGATGGAGCGCTCACCGCCGACGCCGGCGATAAGGTCCGTCTGTTCGTCGGCAACGGTGGTCCCAACCTGGTATCCAGCTTTCACGTGATTGGCGAGATCTTCGATCGCGTCTTCTACGAAGGGGGCAGCAAGTACCAGGAGAATGTGCAAACCACGCTGATCCCGGCTGGCGGCGCCGCCATGGTCGAGTTCACCACGGACGTTCCCGGCAACTTCATACTGGTCGATCACAGCATCTTCCGTACTTTCAACAAAGGCGCGCTCGGCATTCTCAGCGTGGACGGCGAGGTGAAACCGGAGATCTACACCGGCCAGCAGTTCAGCGGGGAATACCCGGAAGCCGAAGCGGGAGATCAATGATGAAACGGAGGGGGCTCTGGATGCCACTGTTATGCATGCTGAGCGCGGCGGTGGTGGCGGACGATTATGTGTCGCTGGCTGGTGGCCCCTTCCACTCCAGCTTACGGTTTGGCAATGGCGATAAGGCGGTCTTTGTCGCGGGTTATCAGTTGATGTCCCGACCGGTGCGCGAAGCGGAGTTTCTGGCTTTTGTCGAGACCCATCCGCAATGGCGTCGGGATCGCATTCCCGCCCTGTTCGCCGATGCTGGTTATCTGGCCCATTGGCCGGGGCCGCTGACACCGCGCTCGGAGGCCCTGGATTTCCCGGTAACCGGGGTGAGCTGGTTCGCCGCGGACGCCTACTGCCGGGCCCAGGGCGCGCGCCTGCCGAGCTGGCTGGAGTGGGAGTTCGCCGCCGCCGCCAGACTGATGCCCGTGACGATGCTCACCGTCGCCGGCGGGTTCTGACCGGGGGCACCCCTGGAGCCTACCGTGCTGCTGGAGAGAGCGAACCCAATGTGTATGGCGTGCATGACCTGCATGGGCTGGTCTGGGAATGGCCCTGGGATCACGCCAGCCTGATGGCCGCCGCCGATAGCCGTAACGTCGATACCGAAAACCCGCTGCGCTACTGCGGTGGCAGCGCGCTGGCATTCAGTGACCGCCGCGACTATGCGGTGATCAAAAGGGTGGCCTTGCTGTCAGCGCTGTCCGCCCGTACCACTTTATCCAACCTCGGCTTTCGTTGCGCCAAGGAGCTTCCATGAAAGCGAATCGCCAAGAAAAGGTCCAATACCTCAAGCCCTGGGACTGTCTTAGTGTGCTGGTGCCCCTGCTGGTGTTGGCGATACTGGTCCCTCAGTCCGTATGGGGTGAACGGCGCCTGCCCAGCGACTCCGTCTACGCACTCTCGGCCACGGTGGAAAACGAGCAAGGAGAAACGTTGCAATGGCAGGACCTGCGTGGCCAGCCCCATCTGGTTTCGATGGTCTATACCCGCTGCCGCATGAGTTGTCCGTTGATCATTCACCAGGGAATGAGTGTGCAGCAGCGGCTCCTGGAAGAGGGCAAGGCGGTTCCCCGGTTACTGGTGATCTCCATGGATCCCGTTCATGACACTCCCCAGGTGCTGGCGGCGACCATGGCCCGTTATCGGCTGTCGCCGGAGCGGGCTACGTTCTTGCGGCCCCGGGACCACCAGGAAAGAACCCTGGCCGCGCTGTTGGATATCCGTTTCCGCCCACGTGATGACGGCGGCTTCGATCATACCAATGTCTGGTTGCTGCTGGACGCCGAGGGTCGCGTCGTGGCGCGCACCGAGAAGATGACCGGCGCTCCGGACCCGTCCTTCGTCCGTCAGGTCGAGGCGCTCATGGCATCCCATTCCTCTCAAGGAGATTACTGATGAATATCGCCACTTACGCCACCGCGGGCATGCTGATCTGGGGGCTCTCGGCTCTGGCACAGGCCGCCGATAACTGTCAGGTTACCCTGCGGGGTGATGACAACATGCGCTTTGACCTCTCCCGGCTTACGGTATCCTCCCGGTGCGAAGCCGTCACCATTGAACTGGCGCACACCGGCAAACTCGGTGCCAACGTCATGGGCCACAATGTGGTGGTGACATTGACCAGAGACTTCAAGGACGTGGCCACGGCGGGAACAAAGGCGGGACCGGAGAACGGTTACGTGCCGCCTGATGATGACCGAGTCATCGGCGCCAGTGACATGATCGGTGGCGGACAGTCCACCTCTCTGACCATCCCCGTGAATCATCTGCAAGCGGGTGAGGATTACACCTTCTTCTGCAGCTTCCCCGGTCACTGGACGATGATGAAAGGGAAGCTGTTGGTGAATTAACCGAGGCTCTGGAATTCAAGTCCAATGCTGATACCCTGAAACGTCATGACGGACTCGACCCGGCATCTCCCTCTACGAAGCCGTGGGCTTTACAGAAGGAGATCCCGGGTCAAGCCCGGGATGACGTACAGATCAAGCCTGGGATGAAGGGTATTTTTCGGAGATTCCCTAAGCGAGCGGGCGGTTAAAGAGGTGATCAGGGATGAAAACGCTCTTCGAGAGAATAGTAGATGGGGTTGGTTTGTTGACGCTGTTCGGTGCCGGCTTGTTGTTTCTGGCAGTCGGGTATTTGTTGGCGACCGTTGCTCTGATGGGCGGTATAAAAGTCCTGATAGGATTCCTGGTCCTGGCGGCGTTGGTTGGATTGATGGAAGCCGGCGTGGCCGCGATTCTCATGCTTCCATATCGATTGTGGGTCCGTATCTTCGGTAACAGGACCGAGCCCGCTGCCCCCGTTTCCGACGAAGGCAAGGCCCAAGGCCGCAGGGTGGGACGGTATGCCTTATGCCTGCTGGTTTTGGGCGCTATGATTGGCGTCGGCCAGAATTTTGTCGAAAAAGTCAGCTGACATGGAGGCAAAATTGGATTGGCTTTCCGATACCGATATCATCACCGAAGAACGGTATGCCTGTATCGTGCGGGAGACCGATTGTGGCCGTTGGCTATAGCGTCGAATCCCCCACCGAAGCACTGACGCTATGGGGGCGCGATAGCGCTTTTAATGTTCAGAAAGTGCTCTGGTTGCTGGATGAGTTGGAGCTGGAGTACCGGCACATCAACCTGGGCGGCGACCACGGTGGTTTGGACGATCCTGAATTCCTGGCCATGAATCCTCACGGGCGAGTGCCGGTGCTGCGTGATGGTAGTACAGTGATTTGGGAGTCCCACGCGATTCTCCGCTATCTGGCCGCACGCTATGGAGGGGAGTTCTGGTGGCCTTCATCACTGGCCGAGCGTGCCTGCCGAGATGGTTGGATGGATTGGGCGCAGACCGCTCTGCAGCCGGCCTTCATGGCACTGTTCTGGAGTTACTTTCGAACGCCTCAGTCGCAGCATGATCCTGATACGATCGGGCAGGCCCGGGAAGCCTGCGAGACATACTTCCGTTTGCTCAATCAGGAATTGATGTCGCGGCCTTATTTGGGGGGCGATC
Source organism: Alcanivorax xiamenensis (assembly GCF_009846745.1). Taxonomy (NCBI): domain Bacteria; kingdom Pseudomonadati; phylum Pseudomonadota; class Gammaproteobacteria; order Oceanospirillales; family Alcanivoracaceae; genus Alcanivorax; species Alcanivorax xiamenensis. The sequence continues at coordinate 4,822 of NZ_AQPF01000063.1, forward strand.
GGATTTCCCTGGCGGATATTCCGGCCGGTACCGTGCTCTACCGGTACTTTGAAATGGGGTTGCCGGTAGCGCGGGGGCCAGCGGTGATGGCCTGGTATCAGCGACTGGCTGATCGGGAACCCTATCGTCAGCGGATTCAGGTGTGTTTCGAACCGCTTCGCGGTAAATTGACGTACTGACGTAATTCCGTGCTAGAGCATCGAAGCACTCCGTATTGGCAAAGACTCCCATGAAAGAACGTGATGAAGAAGGTATGGACGCCTATCTGGCGGCGACGGATGTGGTGGATTGGCATCACCCTGATGTCCGTGCCCTGGCCCGGGAGTTGGCGGCGGAGCAGGATTCCCATGAGGCGGTGGCCCATCGCTGTTTTCTCTGGGTGAGGGATGAGGTTCGGCACTCCATGGATTATCGGCTCTCTCCGGTTCCTTGTACGGCCTCGGAGGTACTGCGTGAGCGCAGTGGTTTCTGTTACGCCAAAAGTCACTTGCTTGCCGCGCTGCTCAGAGCGAACGGCATTCCAACGGCATTTTGCTACCAACGGCTCAGCCGGGATGATAATGGTGAGCCGTATTGTCTGCACGGGCTGAACGCGGTCCGTTTACCCGGCCAGACTTGGTATCGGATTGACGCCCGTGGTAACCGGGCGGGCATTGACGCTCGTTTTGAGCCGCCAATCGAGCATTTGGCGTACGCGGCGACGCTGCCGGGGGAGAAGGACATTCCCGGCCGGTTCGCCGAACCTTTACCGGAAGTGGTCTCCGCGTTGAACGCCTATGAGGATGCGCGGGCATTGCATTTGAATCTGCCGGATCGGGAATAGTCCATGTTGAGAAGGGAGTGTATGGCGCGGCGCGTGATGATGTTGACCGTGCTGGCATTGCTGCAGGGCTGTGTCGGCGGTTGGGTGATCAGCAATCCGGAAACCGATTATGCGGTGGATTCCGTCGCTCTGCGCGGGAAGGGGTATCTGGCCTCGTCCATGGAGGCCAGCAATTGGCATCTTGATGAGGTGCTGCGCGTTTGGGGAGCGCCGGATCGGCGCCGCGACGAGGGGCGGAGAACAGTCCTGTATTATCGCTCCGGACTCGCCTGGTCCGGTGTCGTGCCATGGGTATTGATCCCGATCCCATTGGTGGTCCCGGTTGGAACCAACCAGGCGGTGTTGGTGTTCGAGGACGAGCGACTGGTTTCCGCCAGCGCGGAGGATCGCGATGGCGCTGGCGGGCTTTGCGGACTTTTCATGAATGACTCGGATTCTTCCCTGACTCCCATGTGCGTCTCCCTGTGACGACGCCGGCCTTCGTCTGGGTCACCGGTCGGTGACCGGTGACCCCCTGTCATCTCCGGGAACCAGCCCCTGACGTTGCAGTTCACTCCTGACCATCGGCGGGCAACGGGAGAAACACAGTGCCAGAGCCTCCACTGACAGTCCGGACAGGAAAGCATCCCGCAATTGTCGGCTCTGTTCCGGTGTCCAGGGGCGGTTCAGGTAATAAGGTCCCTTGATCACCGGCGCCGTTGCCCGGTTGTCCCTGAGGGTCACGGCGGAGCCGCGCCGGTAGCGAATGTCCTGGATACAGGTGAACAGGGCCCGGGTTATATCCGGGTGAATATAAGGCGAATGCTGGGGAAAAGGGCGACCGGTTACCGGATCGACGCCTTCGGCCAGATCCCGCAATACTTCCAATGCGTGTCGGATTTCCATATCCGTGAACTCCCAATAAAGTACGAGGGTGCACCTGAGAGTAATAAAAATGTCATAGGGTGGCTATCAGCCAGAACGGAATTCCTTGGGGAAAAGGCTTACAGGACAAAGCGGCGATTTCCTATAGACTTTTGGGTAGCGCGCGAGTCGTTTGGTGAATAACGGCGGGCTCAAGGTGGCCCGGCTTGTGTCTGTTCTGATCTGGAATCATGGAATGTCCAATCGTCACATCTTTGTCTGGTTACTGTGCGGTTTTCTTTTGTTTGTCGGTTGGATGGCCTGTGTGCCTCATGAACGATCCGCCTGGGTGTTGGAAAACGCCCTGGTTTTTCTCACCCTGCCGGTGCTGGTGTTTACTCGTCGCTGGTTCGTTTTCTCCAACGAGGCTTATCTGCTGATTTTTGCTTTTCTGTCGCTGCATGAACTGGGCTCCCACTACACCTATTCCCTGGTGCCCTACGAGTCGGCACTGGGGAAACTGTTTGGCTTCAGCCTTAATCAATGGATGGGGTGGGAGCGCAACCAGTTCGACCGGCTGGTGCATCTCGCTTATGGGCTGTTGTTAACGATACCGCTGTTCGACTTCTGCCGGCGCGTGGTCGGCCTGGCGCGAGCCTGGGCTTATGTCTTTTCCTGCGCGATTATTATGGCGACATCGATGTTGTACGAACTGATCGAGTGGATTGCCGCGGTCTGGTTTGGTGGCGATCTGGGCCAGGCATTCCTCGGGACTCAAGGGGACATCTGGGATGCGCAAAAGGATATGGCGTTGGCGACGGTGGGAGCGGTGCTGGCAGTGACAGTGCACGCCTTCCTCAAGCGTCGGAGCACCGGCGTGGACGCCGGCACCCCGTCGCTTTGACGGAGGGCTCAGTCCGTTTTGTCCGGCAGGGCGAAGGCCACGATATAGTCGCCCCGGTCCGGAGATTGCCGTGACCCCCCGGCGGAGATTACCAGGTACTGTTTGCCGCTGGCCGGGGAGGTGTAGGTTATCGGCGTGCCCTGGGAGCCCACCGGGAGGCGATGTTTCCACACTGTTTCTCCGCTGGCCACGTCCATGGCACGGATGTTGTAGTCCAGAGTGCCGGCATGGAACACCAGGCCGGAAGCGGTGGACATGGGCCCGCCCACCGTTGGCATGCCCACGGGAATCGGCAGATGCATCTTCAGTCCCAGAGGGCCGGTATCCTCCACCGTGCCCAATGGGACCTGCCAGACCACTTCACGCCGATTCAAATCGATGGCACTGAGCGTACCGTAAGGCGGCTTCTGGCAAGGCACGCCCAGCGGGGACATGAACACATATTTGGAGGCGCCGTAGGGTGTGCCGTGCTGAGGGGATAAACCGGTATGAGAAGCGGAGGCGTCTTCCTTGTCGGCCTCCTCGCGGGGTACCAGCAATACCCGCTGCGGAGAACGGGTGTCATTGACGATCAGATAGCCGCCGGGTTTGTACACGGTGTTGCTGCCCCAGTTCATCCCGCCGAAATAGCCTGGCCATTGCAGGCTGGGAGTCAGCCCTGGCGGCGTGAAATCGCCTTCGTAACGCAGTTTGCGAAACTGAATACGACAGTACAGTTGATCGAACGGGGTGGCACCCCACATGGCCGCTTCCGACAACTTTTCCGCGCCGATGACGGGCATGCCGACGGAATAAGGCTGCGTTGGCGAGGTCCAGTCGCCTTCCACGGCGCCTTGCGGAACCGGGCGCTCTTCCACTTCGGCGATGGGAACCCCGGTACGCCGGTCGAGCATGAAAATCTGGCCGCGCTTGGTGGTCTGGATCAGCGCGGGCACGGTATTGCCATTGCCGTCATCCACATCGAACAGAGCGGGTTGGGAGGGCACATCGTAATCCCAGATATCATGGTGCACGGTCTGGAATTTCCATTGCTCGCGGCCGGTGCGTAAATCGAGAGCGACAATCGACGAGGAGTAGGCCTCGTCCGCCTCGGTACGATGACCACCAAAGAAATCCGGAGTGGCGTTGCCGGTGGGCAGATAGATCATTCCCAACTCTTCATCCACCGCCGGTGTGGACCAGACATTCGGCGTGCCGCGAGTGTAGGTTTCCCCTTCCGGCGGCAGGCCGGTGAGGGCCGGGTTGGCCAGGTCCCAGGCCCAGGCCAGTTCGCCGCTGTCGGCGTGGAAGGCGCGGATCACGCCGGAGGGTTCTCCGGTCATCATATTGTCGAACACCCAGCCGCCGATGATGATCAGCCCTCGCGCCACGGTGGGCGCCGAGGTTTGAAAATAGAATCCCGGCTTCACATCACCCATCCCCTGTTTCAGATCCACGGTGCCACCATCGCCGAAAGAAGGGCAGAGCGCGCCGGTTTGCGCGTCCAACTCGATCAGACGGGCGTCAATGGTGGAGAGTACGATACGTCCGGCGCAGGCTTCGTCACCACGGGATGCCTGGTAATAGCCCAGACCCCGGCAGCGTTGCCACAGGGGGGAGGACGCTTCCGGGTCGAAGCGCCACTTCTGTTCACCGCTGTCCACGTCCAGGGCGAACACTTTGTTGTGCACGGTGCAGGCATAGAGCGTATCGCCCACCTGGATCGGGGTGTTCTGATCCTCGCCACCAGCGTTGGGTGGATTGGCGTTGGGAACGTCACCGGTGCGGAAGGTCCAGGCCACTTCCAACTGGTCCACGTTGGCCGGAGTGATTTGATCCTGCGGCGCATAGCGGGTGCCGTCCTGCTGACGTCCGTAGTGAAGCCAGTCCTGGGTCTGATCCGCCACCGGCAGAGACGGCGGTTCACTCTGGCTGGCGATAATGGAACCCGGATAGAAGGCGTGAAAGACCGTTGCGGCGAGACCAAGCAGGATTACCGCCGCCAAGGGGTAGGCGGTGCCGCCGCTGATGGGCTTGCCCCGCCGTAAAGCCGGCGCCAGCAGCGCCAACAGGAACAACAGCACCGCCGGCGCGAACAGACGTGATACTTGAGGCCAGAAATTCAGTCCCACTTCCCACCAGGCCCACAGGGCCGTGCCTGTGAAAACGGCGGCATAAAGCCAGAAACCCAGAACGCGCCGGGCCATCACCAGGCCGCCGGAGGTCACCAGAGCAATGCCGGCGAGACTGAAGTACCAGGAGCCGCCCAGCATAATCAGGTAGATCCCGCCGCCGAGCAGACCGATGCCGGCGACGACCATGAGCAGGCCCACCAGGACGGTAACAGCGGATACCCAGGGTGATGTTTTTTCTTTTTCGTTCATCAAACCAGCCTCCTATCCGGATGATCCGCTTCGAGAGTGCCATAGCGCGGACCGGCGGACCACCGCGGAAATGTCAATCCTCTCCGTGGGCAGACGACCAACCAGGAGCGAAGTGAAATCAGGGGAGACGATAATAAACATCGAGCTGACGATTAGGCCTTGTCTTTGGTTCGACGGCCAGGCGGAACACGCGGCGCATTTTTACGTCGATGTATTTCCCGGTTCTCGCATCACCGCCATGAGCCATTACGGTGAGGCCGGCAAGGAGATCCATGGCCAGAATCCCGGTAATGTCATGGTAGTGGCCCTTGAGTCGCAGACTCGCCAGGGACGATGCCGGGCTCGTGGGGGCCCGGCGTTGGGTCAGGGTGTTTCGGTTTGTGAGGTGTCGTTATCCGCGGGCACCGGACGACGGGCCAGCAACCACCCCACCATCACCGCGGTGACGGCGACGATGGTGGCGCCGATGAGAGCATTGGTGTGCAGGGCCTGGGTAAAGCCGGCGCGCGCTCCCGACAGTACCAGGTCCGCCACCTCCGGCGGAAGCTGGCGGGCGGTATCCAGGGCGCCGCCCAGGGTGTCGCCGGCGGCCAGCGCCAGGTCCGCCGGCAGCTCGGACGGCAGGATTTTCGCCATGTGCGCGCGATAGACCGCGGCGCCGGCGCTGCCGATCACCGCGATGCCAAGAGCCATGCCCAGTTCCGTGGCGGTCTCCGACGTCGCCGAGGCGGCCCCGGTTTTGTTGGGCGGAGCGGCGCTGACCACCATGTCGGTACCGAGGATCATCATCGGCATCACACCGACACCCATGATCACCATCCCGGCCACCAGCCAGGCCATGTTGTCCATACCGGTGACCATCGCCATGGCAAGGAAGCCGAACACCGACAGTAGCAAACCGACGCTGACCAGCACGCCGCGACTCATATAGCGGGTCAGGCGCGGCACCAGCAGCGATGCTATGGTCTGGATCACCGCCGGTGGCAGCATCACCAGGCCGGCGTGCAAGGGCGACAGCCCCAACACACCCTGCAGGTACTGGAACACCATCAGCCAGGCGCCGGACAGTGCCAGCACGGTGAGCAGCATGGCCACCACGGAAGTGCTGAAGGTGCGATTGCGGAACAGCGCCAGATCGAACATCGGTTCCGCCAAACGGCGTTGCCGGCGCACGAACAGCGCGCCGATGACCAGTCCGGCGACGATGGACAGCAAGGGCATCCACGATACGCCGTTGCGGGCCATGTCCTTGAGGCCGTAGATCACCGCGATCACCATGGCCACCGACAGTAGTGCGCTGAGAAAATCCTGGCGCCCGGCCTGCTCGTCGCGGAACTCCGGTAACAACAGCGGACCGCACACCAGCAGCAGCGCCATCACCGGGACACCCAGCAGAAACACCGAACCCCACCAGAAAAACTCCAGCAGGGCGCCGCCCACCAGTGGGCCAATGGCGCTGCCGACGATAAAGCCGGTCATCCACACCGTGATCGCCACCGTGCGCTCCTGTTCCTGATGGAACATGTTGCGCAGCAGCGACAGGGTGGACGGCATCAGCGTCGCGCCGGCCACGCCGAGCAAGGCGCGGGCGGTGATCAGCATTTCCGCGCTGGTGGCGAACGCCGCCAGCGCTGAAGCGGCACCGAAAGCGATGGCACCGGACAGCAGCAGTTTACGCCGGCCGATGCGGTCGCCCAGCGTGCCCATGGTGACCAGAAAGCCGGCGATCATGAAGCCGTAGATGTCGAGGATCCACAGCAGTTGATCACTGGTGGGGTGCAGGTCCGCGCTCAGTTGTGGCACCGCCAGGTGCAGGACCGTCATGTCCAGTGCCAGCAGCACCGTGGGCAGCATCAGCACCGCCAGACCCAGCCACTCCCGCCGCGTTGCGGCGGGCGGTAACGCGTTGGAAGATTCCATATTCTCCTGTGACACAGTCGTTATCCTTTCATTTACTACGGAGTGCCGCGCGCGGTACGCCACTATGGAGGGGCGGGAACGGGCCGACGGTTTCCCGTTGTGGCAACGCGGCAGAGGAACCTCGATGAGGTTCGGGTATGCCCGAAGGGCAGTATGAAGAGCGTGGGTCAGTCGCTCGGCGGGTTGGTCGGCGAACCGGACCGGTTACATGGAGCGGCCGTCGAACCGCTGCACGGGAACCGAATCCAGGTCGACACCTTCCAGACAACGTATGTTGATCGCGGCCATTCGATTGCCTTCCGGATCCACCCCCTCACCGTAGGGGTGAATACCGCATTTCGGGCAAAAGCGATGCTGGATCACATGCTGATTGAAGGTGTAGGTGGCGATGTCGTCCTCCGATGTCCGCACCCGCAGGTTGTCCCGTGGAATAAACCACAACAGGGCTCCCTTGCGCTGACAGATCGAACAGTTGCAGGACATGGCGCCGTCCAACTCGCCTTCGGCCTCGAAGGCGACGTTTCCGCAATGACAACTTCCTTTGTAGTTCATCGGTCTCTCCTTTCTTGTTAGTCGTCATTGAGTCGAACGACGTGATCGGGAATTCGACATCGTGTCCAAGGTTAACGTCGGAAAATGACATAGGGAAGACATCTCCGTGGTGATTCTTGCTGTGGGAAGCTGCCTTGGCAGCGAATTGGAGTGCTGGTATCAAACCGTCTCCGGCGACGCGGTGAGCCCGCCGCTTCCCCGGAAGTGTTCGATTTCCGCTACCAGCCAATCCCGGAATAGCAACAACAATGGATTCTCCGCTTTCTGTTCCGGCAGGATGAAATGGTAAGCCCAGGAGCTGCGATAGCTGTGCGGCAAGGGAATGATCAGCCGGCCGGAGGCCAGTTCCTCGCGGATCAGAAACGGTGGAATCAGGGCAATCCCCATATCCTGCATGGCCGCTTCCGCCAGCATGGTGAACAGCTCGAAGCGTGGGCCGGTCATATCCCGTTCCACCCGCAGGCCGGTGGAGTCGAACCACTCCCGCCAGGCGTAGGGGCGAGTGGTTTGTTGCAGCAGGGTGAGGCCGGCGATGGCTTGCGCGTCCAGCTCCCGCTCCGGGGCGATCAGACGCGGACTGCACACCGGCATCGGTTCCTCATGCATTAATAAGGTGGCCTCGGTGCCGGGCCAGTCGCCGTCACCGAAATAGATGGCCGCGTCGAAGCGGGTCTCGGCGAACAGAAACGGTTTGGTGCGGTTGGTCAGGTTGACGGTGACGCCGGGGTGGGCGCGCCGGAAGTCCTTCAGCCGTGGCAGCAGCCAGCGAGTGCCGAAGGTGGGCACTACCGCCAGTTCCAGCGTATTGGCGGCGCCGTGGTCACCCATCACCGCCAGCGTATCCCGTTCCAATTCATCAAGATGGACGCTGACCCGGCGGCTGTAGTCACGGCCCGCTTCGGTGAGCCGCACTCCCGGACGTGAGCGGCGGAACAGCTTGACGCCGAGAAAGTCTTCCAGGGCCGCGATCTGGCGACAAATGGCGCTTTGCGTCAGGGCCAGTTCCTCGGCGGCTTTGGTGAAGCTCTGATGGCGGGCGGCTGCTTCGAAGCCGATCAGAGCGGCGGTGCTGGGGATCTTGCGTCGCATGCGGGTCTTCCCGGTCGATTTTTGTCCACAAGTGATAAAATAGCACAAAGGCGTGCAAGAAAGTGGCTTGTTCTGACCGCCACGGCCTGTATAGCATGGCGCCAAACCCGCCCAAATAGCGCCTTCGTGCCTGACCGGGCAGTCTCTCATCCCTTCTTGAAGTGAAAAGGTGGAATAACCGTGGCCAATAACGCAGCCTTTGACTGGGCGAGCCCCCTCCTGCTGGATCAGCAACTCACCGAAGACGAGCGCATGGTGCGCGACACTGCCTATCAGTACGCGCAGGACAAACTCATGCCGCGCGTGCTCAACGCTTTCCGCAATGAACACACCGATGTGGAAATCTTCCGTGAAATGGGCGAACTCGGGTTGCTCGGCGCCACCATTCCGGAAGCCTACGGCGGTGCCGGTCTCAACTATGTGTGCTACGGCCTGATCGCCCGGGAAGTGGAACGGGTGGACTCCGGTTATCGCTCCATGATGAGCGTGCAGTCCTCCCTGGTGATGGTGCCGATCAACGAGTTCGGCAGCGAAGAGCAGAAGCAGAAATATCTGCCGAAGCTGGCCAGCGGCGAATGGATCGGTTGCTTCGGTCTGACCGAGCCGGACCACGGTTCTGATCCGGGCAGCATGGTCACTCGCGCCAGGAAAACCGACGGCGGCTACCTGCTCTCCGGTGCCAAGATGTGGATCACCAACAGCCCCATCGCGGACGTGTTCGTGGTCTGGGCCAAGACCGAGGACGACAAGATCCGTGGCTTTATTCTGGAGAAAGGCTGGGAAGGCCTGAGCGCTCCGGCGATTCACGGCAAGGTCGGTCTGCGCGCGTCCATCACCGGTGAAATCGTCATGGACAACGTGTTCGTGCCGGAAGAGAACCTGATGCCGGGCGTGTCCGGTTTGCGCGGTCCGTTCACCTGCCTGAACTCCGCCCGCTACGGTATCGCCTGGGGCGCGCTGGGCGCCGCCGAGTTCTGCTGGCACACGTCCCGCCAGTACACCCTGGACCGTAAACAGTTCGGCCGCCCGCTGGCCGCCAACCAATTGATCCAGAAAAAACTGGCCGACATGCAGACCGAGATCACCCTGGGCCTGCAGGGTTGTCTGCGCCTGGGCCGGATGAAGGACGAAGGCACCGCAGCGGTGGAAATCACCTCCATCATGAAGCGCAACTCCTGCGGCAAGGCGCTGGATATCGCACGCCTGGCCCGTGACATGATGGGCGGTAACGGCATCTCCGACGAGTTCGGCGTGGCCCGCCATCTGGTCAACCTGGAAGTGGTGAACACCTACGAAGGGACCCACGACGTGCACGCGCTGATCCTCGGCCGCGCGCAAACCGGCCTGCAAGCCTTCACCAACTGATACGGGGCAGCTATGAGCGGCGCGCTATCGCACCTGCGCGTGCTCGATCTGTCCCGCGTTCTGGCCGGCCCCTGGGCCGGCCAGATCCTGGGCGATCTGGGCGCCGAGGTGATCAAGGTGGAGCGGCCTGGCAGCGGTGACGATACCCGCATCTGGGGGCCGCCCTATGCAAAGGACGCGGAGGGGCACGACAGTGATCAGTCCGCGTATTACTTGTGCACCAATCGCAACAAGAAATCCGTGGCCATCGACATCGCCCATCCGGAAGGGCAGGCGCTGGTCCGTGAGCTGGCCGCGCAAAGCGATGTGGTGATCGAGAATTTCAAGAAAGGCGGCCTGCGCCGCTATGGTCTGGACTATGCATCGCTGTCCGCGGACAACCCCGGACTGATTTATTGCTCCATCACCGGGTTTGGCCAGACCGGCCCTTACTCCAGCCGCCCCGGCTACGACTTTCTGATCCAGGCCATGGGCGGGTTGATGAGCATCACCGGCCACCGTGATGGTGAGCCCGGTGCCGGTCCGATGAAAGTGGGCGTGGCGCTCACCGACATTACCACCGGTTTGTATTCCACCATCGCCATCCTCGGTGCGCTGGAGCATCGCAACCAGACCGGCGAAGGCCAGCACATCGACATGGCGCTGCTGGATGTTCAGGTGTCCTGTCTGGCCAACCAGACACTCAATTACCTCACCACCGGCAAGGCGCCGACGCGCATGGGCAATGCCCATCCCAGCGTGGTGCCGTACCAGGATTTCCCCACCGCCGACGGTGACGTGATCCTGGCCATCGGCAACGACGGTCAGTTCGCCCGCTTCTGTGAAGTGGCCGGACACCCGGAATGGGCGGCGGACGAGCGCTACGCCACCAACCGCGCCCGGGTGGATAATCGCGATACGTTGATTCCGCTGATGCGACAGAACACGGTGATGCGCACCACGCGGGAATGGATCGAGGTGTTGGAACAGGCTGGCGTGCCTTGTGGTCCGGTCAACAGCATCGCCGATGTGTTCCAGGACCCCCACGTCCAGGCCCGGGGCATGCAACTGGAAATGCCGCATCCGAGTCTGGGCACGGTGCCACAGGTGGCCAGCCCGTTGCGGCTGTCGGCGTCACCGGTGCGGTATCGCACCGCGCCGCCGCTCCTGGGGGAGCACACCGATGAGGTGCTGGCGCAAACCCTGGGGCTGTCCGCCGAAGCGATCCAGCGGCTGCGCGCGGAGCGTATCGCCGGGCAGAACTGAGGAAGAGGCGTTGCGGCTCGTGAGCCAGTGCTGCCCTGCAATTCGCAGACATGCTGCTTACACGCTGCACGCCGATTCGCCGGCAAGCCAGCTTCCCACAACAGGTCGAGCTACGAAGTCGCTGTGGGAGCAGGCTTGCCAGCGAATACTGTGCCGCAAGGCTGCGCAAGTGTGTTGCGTGTAGGCGGCCCGCTCCACGACTGTGGGATAAGCAGAGGCTCCTGGGCCGCGATTTTTCCCTTCAATACCGCCCTTCCTCGCGCAGTGTCTCCTCGATTGGTCTCACTTCAATCGTACCCAGCCGTGCCGACGGCCAGCCCTGGGCCAGGCGCAGGGCTTCATCGATATCCCTTGCTTCGATCAGGAAAAAACCACCCAACTGCTCCTTGGTTTCGGCGAACGGACCATCGGTGACCGAGATCTTGCCACCACGGATGCGGGTGGTTTTGGCCCGGCGCGCGCTTTGCAGCGCATGGGTATCGACAAGGTGGCCGCCGGCGCGCAGGCTTTCCACATAGTCCAGGGTCTCCTGGCGTAGCGCCTGCCATTGTTCTGGCGTCAGATCGGTGAGGGTGTGTTCCGCTTCATAGGCCAGACAGAGAAATTTCATTTTTTAATCCCATGGATGCTGTTATGACCGAGGAGTAGAGGACGCCGCACAAATGTTCCAGACGCGCCCCGCCCGGGGGTGTATTGATGATCAATTCCACTAACCGATTTCTGTACCTGTTTCCGTAATAGTAATGACGCCACGGAGCGAATCCGCTCCAGACAGTGGCAAGGAACGGCAATCACGTCCACCAATTGGGTTGATCTGTCCCTCGATCCGGGAACCGGGATCGAGAGCCTGCGCGCCCATTTCGAAGGCCACGCTTACGACCCGCATTGGCATGATACCTACGCCATCGGGCTCACCGAGCAGGGCGTACAGCGGTTTCACCTGGGGCGCACCCGCCATGAGAGCACGCCGGGCAAGGTGATCCTGCTGGAACCCGGCGATGTCCATGACGGCCACGGGCCGACGCCGGAAGGCTTTACCTACCGGCTACTGTACATTGATCCGCAATGGTTGCATCTGCGATTGGGCGGGCTGTTCGAACAACGTCCCGACCATTACCGCATGGCGTTTCAGGATGCCATGAGCAGCGATGCGCGGCTGGCCCTTGCCATCGGTACCGCCTTCGATGTGATGCATCACGGAGATTTTCGCATCACCCGGCAGGCGGCGGTGGATGTGCCGGTGCTGTGCAAGATAGCCGGACGCCGGACTCCGGACGCCAGACGCTTTAGAACACCGCCTCTTCGAACATTGCGGATATAAATAAGCGTTTTTAGTGCTTGCCAGGGTGTTGGGTCTGGT
>NZ_AQPF01000064.1:0-16768 GCF_009846745.1 Alcanivorax xiamenensis
CGGGCAATACGGGAGCCCCCGCCGGAGCGACGTTAAAATTGCTCCCGGCAATTTTTTATTGCCGCAACGCCCCGCAGCCCCGGGTTTTGACTTCAGCGTCTGGCGTCCAGCGCTTTTCTATAGGCGCGAGTGCCGCTGGCCAGTACAATCGACGCCGTTCCCTCCACCACCCATTAGCGGGAAGAGTCCTATGAGCGCCCAAGACGGCAATTGGTTCATCGAGCATTTCGACTCCGCCGGCGTGGCCTTCGGCCTGCGCCTCAAACAAAAGCTGGAAGCGGTGCAAACCCCCTACCAGCACATCGAAATGTGGGAAACCGACACCTTCGGCTATCTGATGACCATCGACGGCGCCACCATGCTGAGCAGCCGCGATAACTTCCTCTACCACGAGATGATGGCGCACCCGGCTCTGTTCGCGCACGCGGCGCCGCGCCGTGTGTTGATCATCGGCGGCGGCGACTGCGGCACCTTGCGCGAGGTGCTGCGCCACGGCGGTGTGGAGAAAGCGGTGCAGATCGACATCGACGAACAGGTCACCCGCTTCTCCGAGAAGTATTTCCCGGAATTGTGCGAGTCCAATGACGACCCGCGCGCCGAACTGCGCTTCGAGGACGGCGTCAAGTTCATGCAGGACTGCGAGCCCGGCCAGTTCGATGTCATCATTGTCGATTCCACCGATCCGGTGGGTCCCGCGGAAGGGCTGTTCAAGGCGGCGTTCTTCCGTCACTGCCACCGCGTGCTCGCCGATGGGGGGGTACTGGTACAGCAGTCGGAATCACCGCTGTTGCACAGCGACACCATTATCCACGACCTGCACGTGAACATGCGCGAGGCCGGCTTTGATCACACCCAGACCCTGCCGTTCCCGCAGCCGGTCTATCCCAGCGGCTGGTGGAGCTGCACTCTGGCCGGCAAGGGCCGCGATGTCAGCACCTTCCGTGAGGCGGACGCCGCCGGCAAGGATTTCGACACCCGCTATTACAGTGACGCCATCCATCGTGGCGCCCTGACCCTGCCGCCATTCATGAGCGCCGCCATCGGCGACTGATTCCGCACCGCTCAACCCGCGCCCCGGGGAAGCACTCTTCCCCAGGGCGCTGAATCACGGAAGCAATGACCGATTCCCACTCAACACCGGGCGCTAACGCCCCGCTCTGGGGGCTGGCGCTACTGACCTTCAGCGGCACCCTGGCGATGCACATCTTCGTGCCGGCCCTGGCTTTGGCTGGCGACGACCTCAATGCCTCCGCCAGCGCCATGCAGATGACCGTCAGCCTGTATATTCTCGGCCTCGCCGTGGGGCAACTGGTGTATGGCCCGCTGTCCGACCATTTCGGCCGCCGGCCGGTGCTGATGGTCGGCCTGGGCCTGTACACCCTGGCCGGGCTGGCCGCGGCCCTGGCCCCCGGAGCCCACTCGTTGATCGCCGCGCGTCTGTTTCAGGCCCTGGGCGGCTGCGCCGGCCTGACCCTGGCGCGGGCCATCGTCCGCGACACCACCACACCCCGGGAAGCGGCGCAACGGCTGGCGATGATGAATCTGATGGTGACCCTGGGGCCGGGCATCGCGCCGATTCTCGGCGGGCTGCTGGCCAACGAATTGGGCTGGCGCTGGATTTTCTATCTGTTGGTGGGACTGGGCGTGGCCAACGTGCTGTTCACCTGGCGGCTGTTGCCGGAGACCCGGCCGCACGGCAGTGTCGGCGGCAACGTCAAAACCCTGGTCCGGGATTATCAGGCGCTGCTGCGCTCACCGGCGTTCCTGGGCTTCGCCCTCGGCGGCGGCTGCGCCACCACTTCCGTATACGCGTTCATCAGCGCGGCGCCGTTTGTGTTCGTGGACCAGTTGCAGGTGCCGGCGGAACACGTCGGGCTGTATCTGGCACTGCTGGTGTCCGGCATGTCCATGGGCAATGTGTTCGCCAGCCGTCTGCTGGCGCGGGTCCCCATGCGCACGGTGCTGATGCGCGCCAATCAGGTCAGTGTGCTGGCGGCGTTCGTGTTTCTCGGTGCGGTGCTCAGTGGTCATTTGTCACTGACCGTCCTGCTGCTGTCCCTGTTCGTGTTCGCCACCGGCCTCGGTATCGCCGCGCCGGCCACGCTCACCGAAGCGATCAGCGTGATGCCCAGCGTCACCGGCTCCGCTTCGGGCCTGTATGGCTTCACCCAGATGGCCATCGGCGCCCTGTGCTCGGCCCTGGCGGTGCTCGGTGACGACCCGGCCCTGGCCGCCGCGGTGGTCCTCGCCAGCGCCGGCGTCATCGGCCAGATCGCGTTTCATGTCGCGCTGAGAAGCAGTGAATAGTGAATAGCATGAAAACGAGGCCGTTTGCTTATCCGCAAGCCGTATTTTCGGATAAGCAGGCACTGTTTTTCTGTTAGCTATTCACTGTTAACTGTTAGCTCTTACTTAGCTCTTCCTCCACCCAATCCAACCGGTCCTGACCAAAGAACATCTCATCGCCGACGAACATTGTCGGGGCGCCGAAAATGCCTCGGGACACGGCTTCTTCCGTGGTCTGTTTCAGCACTTCCTTAACCTCGGGCTCCTGGGCCCGGGCCGCCCATTCGGCCGGATCGAGGCCGGCTTCCTGCAAGGTCGCACCCAGCACGTCCAATTCGTCGAGTTTGCGTTCCTTCAGCCACATGCCTTCGAACACCGCCTTGAGCAGGGTCTCCCATTGCGGCGTATTCAGCGCGGCGGTGAGCAGACGCATGCAGCTCAGCGTATTCACCGGAAAATGGGGATTCTGATTGAGCGTGACCCCATAACGCCGGGCATAACGCTGCATATCCATGCGCGAGTACAGTCCCTTCAGTGGCACCGCCGCTGGCGAAGCGTTGCCGGTGGCCTTGAACACACCGCCCAACAGCATCGGCCGATAAAGCAATTCCGCGCCTTGGCGCTCGGCGATCCCGGGCAGTTGGGTCCAGGCCAGATAGCTGGCGGGGCTACCCACGTCGAAGAAGAATTCCACGGTCTTGCTCATCTCAAAAGGTCTCCATCCAGGGTCTCAGATCCAGTTCATGAGTCCAGGTATCGCGGGGCTGTTGATGCAGCATCCAATAGGCATCGGCGATGTGCTCCGGATCGAGGATACCGTCCTGATCCTTGAGCGCGTAACGCTGAGGAAAGTTGTCGCGAATGAAAGCGGTGTCGATGGCGCCGTCAATGATGCTGTGCGCCACATGAATACCCTCCGGGCCCAATTCCCGCGCCATGCTCTGGGCCAGCGCCCGCAACGCGAACTTGGCGCCGGCGAAGGCGGAAAAACCACGCCCGCCCCGCAACGACGCGGTGGCACCGGTGAAAATAATCGTGCCGCGCCCACGGGGCACCATCACCCGCGCCGCTTCGCGGCCGGCGAGAAAACCGGCGAACGCCGCCATTTCCCAGACCTTGCGATAAACCCGGGCGGTGGTCTCGCGGATCGGGAAGTTGACGTTGGCGCCAATGTTGAACACCAATACCTCCAGCGGGCCCACCTCCTGTTCAATGGTATCCACCAGGGCCACGGCCTGTTCCTCATCCCGGGCATCGGAGCCGAAAGCGCGGGCCTCTCCCCCCTCCGCCTCGATCTGGTCCACCAGATCCGCCAGGGACTCCTGCTTGCGGCGGCTGACACAGGCCACATAGCCCTCACGGGCGAAGCGCCGGGCAATGGCGCCGCCGGTGGCATCACCGGCTCCCACCACCAGCATCGCGGGTTTGCTCATAACTCTCTCCTGTCCGTTCTTCCGTCCATTACGAAATCGACCCGTCATACCCGGGCCCACCCAATGGCACCGATCATCAGCACTTAGAGTTCCAAAAAGGAACTAAATAGTCCATTCTTTTTTGGAACCTGTCAAACCACTATACTGTGGATTCACAGAGGAGGACGGCATGCGCTGGCAAGATCTGGATCAGGAGCCCTGCTCCATGGCCCGCACCCTGGCGGTGATTGGCGACCGCTGGACGCTGTTGATATTGCGGGACTGTTTTCTCGGCGTACGCCGTTTCGAACGCTTCCAGGAGCGTTTGGGCATCACCCGGCACGTGCTCAGCGACCGGTTACGCAAACTGGTGGAGGCCGGTGTGTTGGAGAAACGGCCTTACCAGGAACGGCCCGTGCGGGAAGAGTACCGCCTCACCACCATGGGGCTGGAGCTGCATCCCGCGATCATCCACCTGGTGCAGTGGGGCGACCGCTGGCTGTCCGATGATCATGGCGCCCCACTCCAGCATGTCCACCGCGGTCACGGGCATCGTTTCCAGGCTCAACTCACCTGTGCCGATTGCGGCGAAGTGGTGGGCCCCCGGGATGTCACCGTGGTGGCCAACCCGGCCCTGGCACGGCAGTTGGATCTGCCCGATGAAAGCCGGTCACCGGACACCGCCTGGCGGCAAGGCGGGTGATCGCGCTGGCCGAACGGGGGTTATAAACAAATCGCCGGGAACGATTTTTAACGTCACGCCAGTGACGGCGGCCATAAAAAAAGGGAGCCCAAGGCTCCCTTTTCCCGGAGTGGCCACAACCCACAATCAGCCACCCACTTGTACCGCTACGGCCCAAGCCACGACTCCCAGAATGACGATAAGCAATACTCGTCGTCGTACCAGGGGCCAGTTGACGTGCCACATGGTCGGTTCCCCCTTGCATTTTTGGCACCCCCGCGACGACGGGGTGCTAAAACGGTACAAGTGAGACATGTGTCACACAATACGAACAAAGAGGGAGCGGAAAGCACCGCATTAAGAATGAGCAGACAGTTGTTCCATAACCGCCATGACCTTCTGCCGCAACCAGCTGTGGCCGGGGTCGGCGCTTTGATCCCGATGCCAGTACAGATGTAATTCCAGCCCCGGAATGTCCACCGGCAAGGGCTCGGTGTGCGCGCCTTTCGGTGCCAGGCGGCGGGCCAGCAATTCAGGCAGAGTCAGCAGCAGATCGGAGCCCATTACCGTGGACAAAGCGGCCTGGTGATGTTGGCAGCGCAGCCGGATATGACGCCGGTAACCCAACCGGGAAAGCCCGAAGTCTTCCATGCCCGGCCCTTCCCGGCGGGACGACACCAGCACATGCTGGGCGGCCAGATACGCCGGCAGATCAAGATTTCCGGCCAGCGGGTGACCAGCACGCATCATCACCACCAGCGGCCCCTGCATGACCCTCCGATGCTGCACCGACTCCGGTAACGGCAGCAGAATATCGGTGGCCAGATCAAGGCGCCCGCTGGCCAGCTCCGTGGCCAGTTGCCGGCGTGGCACCGTCATCGACTGCAAACGGATGCCTGGGGCCTCGTCCACCAACGCGGAGATCAGCGGCGGCAACAGGCACCCTTCCAGACCATCCCGCAGCCCGAGCACGAACGTGCGCTCCGCTTCGCCAAGATCGAATCCCCCTTCATGGCTGAGGCAGCGCTGCAAGCCACCCAGCGCGTGACGCACCGGGGTCACCATGGCCCGAGCCCGACTGGTGGGCACCATGCGCGCGCCCTGCCGCACGAACAGGGGGTCCTCCAAGCGCTCCCGCAGGCGCGCCAGGGCGTGACTCACCGCCGGCTGGGTAAGGTTGAGCACCCGTGCCGCCCGGGTCAGGGACCCTTCCGTATAGATGGCGTCGAACACCACGAACAGGTTCAGATCGAAGCGCGAAACATGCATGGGTTTTATCCGGAATTATTTCAAATATTCATTCGATTTATTGAAAACCGATACCTAGCATGAGGTCAATGGTTGCTGTGTTCGCTGGCACCGGCGCCCGCGGACCCCGGGAGAATACGCAATGCCTGTGATTTATCTGATCCGCCACGGCCAGGCCAGCTTTGGCGCGGAGAATTATGACGCCCTGTCAGATAACGGCTGGGAACAAAGCCGGATCCTCGGCCGCCATCTGAGCGAGCAGGACCTGGGCGCCCCCCAGGCGGTATGCGGCTCGCTGCGCCGGCACCGGGAAACCGCCGAAGCGACACTGGAACAAATGGCTCTGCCGAAGGAATGGCAGACCGATCAGGGTTTCGACGAGTACGACCATAAGAGTCTGCTGCATGTGCATTGGCCGGAGTCCGCCGATCATCAGGCACTGTCCGCCTGGCTGGCCGAGCAGCCCAATCCCCGGCGCGCCTTCCAGGCTCGCTTCGAGGAGGCCCTGCAACGCTGGCAGCGCAACGAAGACGACTACAAGGAAACCTGGCCGGCATTCCGTGAGCGGGTTCTGGCGTCGCTTTACAGCCTGGCCAATGGCCTGGAACGCGGCGATTCCGCCCTGGTGTTCACCTCTGGCGGCGCCATCAGCGTGGCCATACAGCACCTGCTTGAACTGGCCGACGACGCCTTGATCACCTTCAATCGCGGCCTGGTCAACACCAGCGTCACCCGTCTGCTGGTCAATGCCGGCCGCCTGCGCCTGGCCACGCTCAACGAACACCTGCACCTGCGCGGCGAACTGCTGACTTATCGCTGACTGCTGTGAAAAGGCACGAAAAGGCCCGCGGGGACTGGCGGGCCGTCACGGTTAACGGCACCATCCTCATTCGCAGCTCCGCAATCAGCAGTGTCACTTGCAGGCGATTCACTGCTGAAGCAGCTTCCCACAGGGGGCTACAGCGATTTCGCAAGCCACCACCGGCACATCAGGCGTATAAGGACTCCCGATGCCGCACCGTAAAACCATTCTGATTACCGGCGCCAGTTCCGGACTGGGCATGGGCATGGCCCGGCGTTTCGCCGCCATGGGCCGCGACCTGGCGCTCTGCGCCCGGCGCCTGGATAAACTGGAAGCTCTCAAAAACGAGCTGGAACAGGCGCACCCAAACATCACCGTGGCGATCCAACCACTGGACGTGAACAACTACGAGCAGGTGTTCGAGGTGTTCCGCGCCTTCAAGGCGGAGTTGGGTCAGTTGGACCGGGTCATCGTCAACGCCGGCATCGGCAAGGGACAGCCGCTGGGCACCGGTCATTTCCACGCCAATCGCCAGACCGCCGAGACCAACTTCGTCGCCGCCCTGGCTCAGTGCGAGGCGGCCATGGAAATCTTCCGCGAACAGAACAGCGGCCATCTGGTGGTGGTGTCTTCCATGAGTGCCTTGCGCGGACTGCGCAAGAACATCAACACCTACTCCGCCACCAAGGCCGGCGTGGCCGCGTTGGCCGAGGGCCTGCGCATGGAAATGCTCGGCAAACCGATCAAAGTAAGCACGATCTATCCCGGCTACATCCGCACCGACATCAACGCTCAGGTGAAAAACGCGCCCTTTATCGTCGATCTGGAAACCGGCTGCCAGCAATTGGTGAACGCGATCGAAAAAGAATCGGCCAAGGCCTATGTGCCACGCTGGCCCTGGGCGCCGCTGGGTTTTGCCATGAAAGTGCTGCCGTTGGCGGTGGTCAAACGCATGACATAAGGGCTACGAAGCTGCCGTGGGAGATTCCATGGTGCCTTGCAAGCTCGCTGGTATGCCGCCATTCGCCAGCAACAGATCATGCTACAATGCCGCTGTGGGAAGCGGCCTTGGCCGCGAATGCTCTCCGGGCCGTTGGCCATTCGCTTGCCAGCAAGCTTCCCACAGCGGCGTTGTAGCGGTCTCTGAATTTATCCCTCCAAGGCGGATTTAACGTGTTCTCTCCATTCAGGACCGGGCACGGATCATGAACCAAAAAAAGGGCGCCCATGGGCGCCCTTTTTCATCCGGAAGGTGATCGATCAGCTTTTCACGAATTCCGGGTAGGCTTCCATGCCGCAGTCCACCAGATCCATCCCTTCGTACTCTTCTTCCTCGGTGACACGAACCCCCATCACCGCCTTGAGGATGCCCCAGACGATCAGGCTGGCCACGAACACCCAGATGAAGATGGTCAGGGCGCCGATGATCTGGCCGGAGAAGCTTGAATCGCTATTGGTCAAGGGCACCAGCAGCAGCCCCAGCAGACCCACCACGCCGTGCACCGAGATGGCGCCCACCGGGTCATCGATTTTCAGCTTGTCCAGGGTGACGATGCTGAACACCACCAGCACACCACCGAGCGCACCAAACAGGGTCGCCAGCAGCGGCGTTGGCGTGGACGGCTCGGCGGTAATCGCCACCAGACCGGCCAGGGCGCCGTTGAGCAACATGGTCAGGTCGGACTTCCCGAACAGGATACGGGCCACGATCAGGGCGGCGATGGCGCCACCGGCGGCGGCGGCGTTGGTGTTCATGAACACCACGGCCACGGAGTGCGCGTTGGCGGCGTCACCCAGTTTCAGCACGGAACCGCCGTTGAAGCCGAACCAGCCCATCCACAGGATGAAGGTCCCCAGGGTCGCCAGCGGCAGATTGGCACCGGGAATCGCGTTGATCTGCCCGTTGGCGCCGTACTTGCCTTTACGCGGGCCGAGCAGCAGCACACCAGCCAGGGCGGCGGCGGCGCCGGCCATGTGCACGATGCCGGAACCGGCGAAGTCGGAGAAGCCCAGGTCGCCCAGGTTGTACATCGTGAACACGTCATCGCCGCCCCAGGTCCAGGAACCTTCCAGCGGATAGATCACACCGGTCATGACCACGGCGAACAGCAGGAACGCCCACAACTTCATCCGTTCCGCCACGGCACCGGAGACGATGGACATGGCGGTGGCCACGAACACCACCTGGAAGAAGAAGTCGGACGCGCCGGAGTAGACGGAATCACCGTCGAATCCGTTTTCCGCGGAAGCGGACAATACGCCGCCCAGATCAAAGTCAGTAATGCCTTTCAGGAAAATGCCACCGTCGTACATGATGGCGTAGCCGCACACCATGTACATGGTGCAGGCGATGGCGAACAACGCCACGTTCTTGGTCAGAATTTCAGTGGTGTTCTTGGCGCGTACCAGGCCCGCCTCCAGCATGGCGAAGCCCGCGGCCATCCACATTACCAGTGCACCACAGATCACGAAATAAAACGTATCGATGGCGTACTGCAATTCAAAGATTTGGTTTTCCACGTTGCAACCCTCCGAGAAATAAAAACGTGTCCAGAAGCCTTGGCATGGGTCGATTCAACACACGTTCTAAAACTTCTTAAACAGCATCCTCACCGGTTTCACCGGTACGAATGCGAATGGCCTGCTCAAGGTTGGTGACGAAAATCTTGCCGTCACCGATCTTGCCGGTGTTGGCGGCCTTGGTGACGGCTTCGATCACCTGGTCCAGGCTGCCATCGGCAATGGCCACTTCGATCTTCACCTTGGGGAGGAAGTCGACAACGTATTCCGCACCACGATAGAGCTCGGTGTGCCCCTTTTGGCGACCGAAACCCTTGACCTCGGTAACGGTGATGCCCTGAACACCGATCTCGGACAGTGCTTCACGCACATCATCCAATTTGAACGGCTTGATAATGGCTGTAACCAGTTTCATTGCTATCTCCTCAACGCTCTTAACGCGTCCGGTAACGTCCGTTTCGTTTCAGGCCCCTCTTTGGTTCCCGATCCATCCACTTGCGCGAACGCTCTGTCCCATCTAGTGCACGACCCATGCCAGTTTTAAAAAGTCACGCTTTCTCAAAGGGTTACATCGCCGACGCGGGTCACGCCCCGACTCCGCTGCGGTATAATAGTGCGCCGACTTGGGGCGCGTTCCATTTTGGGGCACGGCAGTCAGTGCCGCACAACCCCGACCTGGAGTGATACCATCACGCCGACTGAACGCATAGTGGAGCCTACGGCCATGCAAAGCCAACCCTTTATCGATCGACTAATGGCCGACATTCAGCGGCGCCTGCCCGGGGATCCGGGGCGGCTTCGCGACGATGTGGAGCACAGTATAAGGGCAGTACTGGGTGAAGCACTGGCGCGGCTGGACCTGATCAGCCGGGAGGAATTCGACGTGCAACAGCGGGTACTGGAACGCACTCGCGAGAAGTTGGAGGCGCTGGAAAAGCAGGTGGCGGCGCTGGAGCGCGCCGCGCAATCGGATCAGCCGTAGCGGTTGGTTACCCCAGCGTCGCCGGGGTAACGATATTGAAGGAAGACTGGAACTGGTCGAGCATGCCGAACAACGCTGCCACCTTGGCCTGATCCCCAGCCACCGCCAGCCGACCGTCCTGCATGCACTGCGGCAGCGTCACTTTGCCCAGCCCGACCTGATCCAGGTCGGGCTTGCCCATGGTGACGCTGGCGTCGGCCTCATCATGGCGGTGCCCTTCCAGATAGGTGAGCACGCCGTTGCGAACGGTCAGGGCGAAGTCCTGGCCCAGATCCGGGAAGTGCCAGTTCAGGGTCATCGGCTGTGACGCGGCCTTTTCGCTGTCCAGCCGGATCGCCAGCAGCGAAAAGAAAAACGCCGGCGTCAACGCCCGCACCAGATCCGGTGCCTGTCCGCTCGGTACCCGCTTGACGCCCTTGCGCAGTTCCTGGGCCCCGGTAAGGTAGGCGTTGCGCCAGGTGGTGTTCTCGCACTGATAGCCCAGTTGCTCCAGGGTATCCGCCTGCAATGCCTTGGCTTCGGCGTTATCCGGATCCGCGAACACCACCTGATTGACGATTTCCGCCACCCAGCGATACTCACCGCGCTCGAATTCCGCTCTGGCCTTTTCCAATACCGCGTCGGCACCGCCCATCCATTCAATGGTGCGGCGGGCACTGTCCACCGGCGGCAGCGGATTCAGGTGCGCCGGATTGGCGTCATAGAAGCCCATGTAGCGCTGATAAACAGCGCGCACGTTGTGGCTCACCGAGCCGTAGTAATCGCGGGCATGCCAGCGTTGCGCCAGCGGCCGCGGCAGGCTCTTGATGTGCTCGGCGATGTCCAGCGGCGTCAGACCATGGTTGAGCAGCCGCAGGGTCTCGTCGTTGAGGAAAGCGTACATATCACGCTGATCAGCCAGGTACTCGCGGATATTGTCCGCCCCCCAGGTAGGCCAATGATGCTGCGCGAACAGCACATCACTGCGATCCCCGTAACGGGCCAGGGTCTGGCCGAGATAGTAGGACCAGATGCGCGGATCACGGACCAGCGCGCCCCGGATGGTGAGAATGTTGTGCATGCACTGGCAGGCGTTCTCGGCCACGCACAACGCCCGCCATTGCGGGAAGTACAGATTCATTTCCGCCGGCGCTTCGGTACCCGGGGTCAGTTGGAATTCGATTTCCACACCGTCGATGGTATGGGTTTCGAACGCCTCGCTGATGTCATTGGTGGGCGCGATCAGGGTCACGGTGCCCCGGGACGTGCCCTTGCCCAGGCCCGCGTCCACCTGACCGCGCGGCCCCTTGGGCAGCAAGCCGCCATACATGTACTGGGCGCGGCGGCGCATGGCCGGACCGGCGTAGACGTTTTCGCTGACGGTTTCTTCCATGAATCCTTCCGGCGCATAGACCCGCACCTGGCCGGATTGTACTTCCTCCTCGCTGATCACCCCTTTAACACCGCCGAAGTGATCCACATGGCTGTGGGTGTAAATCACCGCCACCACCGGACGGTGCGGGCGATGCTGGTAATACACTTCCAGTCCCGCCTTGGCGACCTCGGCGCTGACCAGCGGGTCCATGATGATCAGACCGCTGTCGCCTTCGATGATGTTCATATTGGAAAGATCGAAACCGCGCACCTGATAGATACGCTCACACACTTGGAACAGACCGGTGTGGTTGTTCAGACGCGCCAGCCGCCACAGACTGGGGTTTACCGTGTCCGGCGCTTCCTCGCTTTCCTGGAAATCATAGGCACGGAAATCCCACACCACCCGGCCATCCTCACGACGCACCTCATCGCCATCGAAAGTGGCGATAAAACCGCGCCGGGCGTTCTCGAAATCGGTTCTGTCCTCGAACGGCAGACGATCCCGCCAACCATGATTACAGGCGATGGTCGCGGGCTGAGCGGGCTTGGATTGATCACACATGGGATTCTCCGGGCTGGCAGGGTGCGCCCTGTTGTACGCTGGCTCCCTCAATGTTACAAATGCATAACATTTATCAAATCAATGCATTTATCGCATTCAATGAATCTGCGTCGACTGGAACAATTGGTGGCCCTGGCTGAGGAACGTTCCTTCGTCAAAGCCGCGGAACGCACCCACCTGAGCCAACCCGCCCTGACCCGTGGTATCCAGAATCTGGAGCACGAGCTGGGCATTCGCCTGTTCGACCGCACCTCCCAGGGTGTGGTCCCCACCGCCGCCGGTCAGCAGTTGATCAACCGTGCCCGGCGGGTGCTGTTCGAAGCCCGGGGCCTGCGCCGCGACGCCGACCTGATCCGAAATCACGAGATGGGTGAGGTCCGCTTCGGCGCTGGCTCCTACCCTTCCGCCATCCTGCTGCCGGACGTGCTCGGCACCTTGATGAGTGAGCATCCGCACCTGCGGATCAAAGTGGAAGTGAACGACTGGGCCACCCTGCTGCGTAAAGTGGAATCGGAGGAACTGGATTTCGCCGTGGTGGAACGGCGCACCGTGCCCCACGACTCCGCCCTGGAAAGCCAGCCCCTGTCGAAGGAGGCCGCCGGCTGGTATGTGCGCCGGGGGCACCCCCTGACGGATGGCAGACCGGTGGCCACACGCGATCTCGGCGACTACCCGCTGGTGTCCGTGCCGTTGCCGGAAACCGCCCGCAATCGTCTGAAACGACGGCTGGGCCAGTCCCCCGGAGAAGCGCTGGCACTCAGCCTCGAGTGCAACGATCTGGTGACCCTGCGCGAGGTGGTGACCCGCACCGATGCCGTGCTCAGCGCCACGCCCTCGGTGTGCCGCTCCCAGGAGGCGGCGGGCCGGCTGGTGCGGCTGAATATTCAGGACAGTCATCAGGAAGTGGAACTGGCGGTGGCGCGCCTGGCCAACCGCACCCTGTCGCCGGCGGCGCAAAAGGCGCTGTCACTGATCCAGGCCTGGGCGGACCAGCACTGATCTGCTCCGAATGAACGCTGGCACAGAAGGCGCCACGAAGCCGCTGTGGGAGCTTGCTTGCAAGCGAATGGGCTTCCGGGCCTCCAAGTAAGCTTCCCACAGCGGCGTTGTAGTGGAGCGAGGAAGCTTTTTTATGGCCGCCGTCCGTGGCGGCCACCCTCCGGGCCGCTAACACGCAACACGCTGGCACGCCAACACGCTTTGAAAACACCCGGGCATCCCGGGATAGAGAGTTCCCTGGCTTAAGACCATTGAACTCCCCCTTCGGGGCGTCCAGCGGGACGTCCAAACGGTGCTCTAAGCACCGTTGTGTGGCCCGGGATCTCCCTCCGCAGGGCACATGGCTTCGTGGAAGGAGATGCCGGATCAAGGCCGGCAAGCGGGCCTTGGGTTTGGCATGTTGCGTGTTGCGTGTTGCGTGTCAGCAATGGCTCCCGACGTTTTTTTGTGACCACCGTCCATGGCCGCCGCTCGTCGGGCCGTCGCTGGCGCGACGTCAAAAATCGCTCCCGGCGATTTTTTCCTACACGTGCCGACGACGATATCTCACCCACCATCACCGTCCTGGCTGACAGCCATCCCCGCCCCGTTGCCTTACCCTGAACCACATGAACATTACCAGCCTGCTCAGCCGCGCCAGCCAAGGTATCGATGCCGTTCCGGTAAGGGTGGAAACCCATCTGGCGCCGGGGTTGCCCGGTTTCACTATCGTCGGTCTGCCAGACACCGCGGTACGCGAAAGCCGTGACAGGGTCCGCTCGGCGCTGGTCACCAGCGGCTTCGAGTTTCCGCAACGGCGCATTACCGTCAATCTGGCACCGGCGGATCTGCCCAAGGACGGAGGCCGCTTCGATTTGCCCATCGCCCTGGGCATTCTGTTGGCCAGCGGCCAGTTGGGTCGGGTGGACATCGACGGCCACGAGTTCATTGGCGAGCTGGCGCTGTCAGGTCGTCTAAATCCGGTGCCAGCGCTGTTGCCCGCCGCGCTGGCCTGCGCCAGCGCCGGCCATACCCTGGTGGTGCCGGCGGAGAATGCCGACGAGGCATCCCTGGCCGGGGCCCGCACCCTGGCGGTGACCTGCCTCAACGCGCTCTGCGCCCATCTGCGCGGCACCACCCCCTTGCCCTGTCACCCCGCCCCGAGCATTGACGACCAACAAGCGGCCCCACCCCATCCCTGCCTGGCCGATGTGCGGGGGCAGCTCAGCGGCAAACGGGTGCTGGAAATCGCCGCCGCCGGCGGCCATTCCCTGCTGCTGTGCGGCCCGCCAGGGGCCGGCAAAAGTCTGCTGGCGTCACGGCTGCCCGGCCTGCTGCCGCCGCTGGACCGGGGCCAGGCCCTGGAAGTGGCCGCCGTCTATTCCCTGCGCGCCAGCCGGCCGGCGGCGCACTTTCTGCAACGCCCCTACCGCAGCCCCCATCACACCACTTCCGCCATCGCCCTGGTGGGCGGCGGCAGCCGGCCAAAGCCGGGAGAGATTTCCCTGGCCCACCATGGGGTGCTGTTTCTCGACGAGTTACCGGAATTCGAACGGCGCGTGCTGGAAGTCCTGCGGGAGCCGCTGGAAACCGGTGAGGTACACATCGCCCGCACCGCTCAGCAACTGACGTTTCCCGCCCGCTTTCAGTTGGTGGCGGCGATGAACCCCTGCCCCTGCGGCTATCTTGGCGACCCCGAACGCGGCTGCGGCTATCGCTGTGAAAAGGCCCGCCGCTATCAAGCGCGTCTTTCCGGACCACTGCTGGACCGCATTGATCTGCATCTGGATCTGCCGCCGCTGCCAGCGGCGGAACTGCTGGAGGGCAAGCCCGGGGAGAGCAGTGAACGGGTACGCCAGCGCGTGATCGACGCCCGCCAGCGGCAACAGCAACGCCAGGGCAGACTCAACCGGGACCTGCCCGCCGAGACATTGGACGCCATACTGGCACCACACCGCGGCTGGCTGATCAAGACCATGGAGCGGCTGAGCCTCTCCGCCCGCGCCCTGCACCGCAGTCTGCGCGTGGCCCGCACCATCGCCGATCTGGCGAGCGCGGACCAGGTGGACCGCACCCATCTGAGCGAGGCGCTCAGCTATCGGCGGAACCAGGAAGGCTGACACCGGCGGCGCGGCGCAATGGCCGCCGCCAGGTTTCCGCCAGGATCACCCCGGCCAGGGTCAGCCCGCCACCAATCAGGTGCGCCCAGGTCAGTTGTTCGCGCAACAGTACGGACGCGATCAGCGCGGTGAGCAAAGGCATCAAATTGAAGAACAGGCTCATACGGCTGGGATCGAGCCGGGCGATCCCCTGCATCCATAACAGCGGCGCCACCATGGAGGCCAGCACGCCCGCGTAGATCACCAGCGGCACCGCCTCGACACTGGCACCCTGTTGAGGAGAGAACAGCAGCAGCGGGAACAGGGCCACCAGCGCCACCAGCACCTGCAGGTACAGCAGCAGCATTGCGGGCAAGGGCGGCTGCCAGCGTTTCAGCAACACGCCGTAAACGGCGTAAGCGAACGTCGCCAGGACCATCAGCGCATCGCCCTGATTAATGCCATGGGCGACCAGAGTGCCGAGGTCGCCGGAAGACACCACCAGCACCACGCCGCACAGGGAGATCACCGCGCCCACCAACGCCCCCAGGGTCAGCGGCGTACCCAGTAGGACCGAGGACAATCCCAATGCCATCAACGGCATTAGCGAGAGGATGATGCCCATGTTGGTGGCGCTGGTCATGGTGGCGGCGTAGTAAGCCAGGGTCTGGTATACCGCCATGCCCAGCAGACCCAGCACGATGATACGGGGGATCAGCGGCTTCACCTGATGACGGTATCGCCACAATCGCGGCGCCATCAGCGGTGTCAGCAGGGCCCCCGCCAGCACCCAGCGATAAAAGCCTATTTCCGCGGGGAACAGCACCCCCACCGCCAACTTATTGACCACGTTATTGCCGGACCAGATTAGTACCGCCGCCAACGGGAGCAGATACGCCATACCACGGGCCTCCCTTTCTCGAGGCGCCATTATGGCGCTGTCTGAAATAAGTCTTATACTTCCATTCAGACAACCCACAGGGGATTTCGGACATGACAGCCCCCCATTACCTGCCACTGCCGGATTTCACCGCGCTGCCGTCGCCGGTGTACTTCCGTTACGACGAGTTTCCGGCCGGCAGTGAGTCGCTGGAACACCACCATGATTGGGGCCAGCTCAACTACACCACTCAGGGCATCATGCATTTGCGGGTGGAGGGAAAGCGGTTTTTGTCACCGCCTCAGTATGCCGTATGGATTCCGCCCGGCGCGGCCCATGGCAGTTACAACCCGAATGCCGTGATCTACCGCTCGGTGTATATCGACTCGACGCTGTGCGAGGATCTGCCGACCCAGGCCTGCACGGTGGCGATCACCGACATCCTCAAGGCCATTCTGGTGGACTTCGCCCGGCGCGGCGTGCACGAACCGGAGCACGAGAGCGACCGGCGGCTGGCGCGGGTGATGCTGGATCAGCTCAGTCTCAGTGCTCAAGGCGTCCCGTACTTCCTGCCTTACACTGATCACCCGGTGCTCAGTGGTGTCCTGGAAGCCCTGCGGGAAAACCCGGCGGACAACCGCACTCAGGTGCAATGGGCACGGCGGGCCAACATGACTGAACGCACCCTGGCTCGCCTGTGCCACCGGGAATTGGGTATGCCACTGGGGGAATGGCGCCAGCGGCTGCGTTACCTGCTGGCACTGGAAGCGCTGGAGGAAGAACACAGCGTCCATGCCATCGCCTATGACCTGGGCTACAGCAACCCGTCCGCCTTCATCGCCATGTTCCGGCGCCTGGCCGGCACCACGCCGGAGCAATACCGGCGGCAGGCCGGGCGGGGATAACGGGACATCGCGGATGTTTAAAGGCGGGCCGGACGCCGATAATGCAAAACCAGACC
>NZ_AQPF01000065.1:0-15601 GCF_009846745.1 Alcanivorax xiamenensis
TTTATTACGTTCAAACTTTTCCTTTGCCACGGTTCTATACCTTTACAAATTCACCGTAAATTTAAGATTTCTTACCGTTGATCACGTCTTCGGCAATGTTGCGCGGAGCCTCGGCGTACTTCAGGAACTCCATGGAGTAGCTGGCACGACCCTGGGACATGGAACGCACGTCGGTGGCGTAACCGAACATCTCGGACAGCGGCACCTCGGCACGGATTACCTTGCCGGAAACCGTGTCATCCATACCCTGGACGGTACCACGACGACGGTTCAGGTCACCCATCACGTCACCCATGTAATCCTCCGGAGTGACCACTTCCACTTTCATGATCGGCTCCAGCAGGATCGCACCGGCTTCCTTGGCGGCATTACGCACCGCCAGACCACCCGCCATGCGGAAGGCGTTCTCGTTGGAGTCCACTTCGTGGTAGGAACCATCATACAGGATGGCCTTCACACCAAGGATCGGATAACCAGCCAGCACACCTGCCTGCAGCTGCTCATCGATACCCTTCTGAATGGCGCCAAAGTATTCTTTCGGCACCACACCACCATGGATTTGCTCTTCGAACTGGAACTCTTCATCCCGATCGATCGGCTCAAACTTAACCTTGACGTGACCATACTGACCACGACCACCGGACTGCTTGACGAACTTACCTTCAACGTCGGCGGGCCTGGTGAAGGTTTCACGGTAGGCCACCTGCGGCGCGCCCACGTTCGCTTCCACCTTGAACTCACGC
Organism: Alcanivorax xiamenensis; assembly: GCF_009846745.1. Classification (NCBI taxonomy): domain Bacteria; kingdom Pseudomonadati; phylum Pseudomonadota; class Gammaproteobacteria; order Oceanospirillales; family Alcanivoracaceae; genus Alcanivorax; species Alcanivorax xiamenensis. The sequence continues at coordinate 744 of NZ_AQPF01000065.1, forward strand.
TTCATGCGATCAACGATGATGTCCAGGTGCAGCTCACCCATACCGGAGATGATGGTTTGCCCGGTCTCCTCGTCGGTCTTAACGCGGAAAGAGGGGTCCTCCTGAGCCAGACGGCCTAGCGCCAACCCCATTTTTTCCTGATCGGCCTTGGACTTGGGCTCCACCGCCACGGAGATCACCGGCTCCGGGAACTCCATCCGCTCCAGCACGATCACCTTGTTCGGATCACACAGAGTGTCACCGGTGGTGACATCCTTCAGACCCACGCAAGCGGCGATATCACCAGCGCGAACTTCCTTGATTTCCTCACGGCTGTTCGCGTGCATCTGCAACAGACGACCAACCCGCTCCTTCTTCAGCTTCACGGAGTTCATCACGCTGTCACCGGAGTTCACCACACCGGAGTAAACACGGATGAAGGTCAGTGAGCCAACAAACGGGTCAGTAGCGATTTTGAAAGCCAGAGCGGAAAACGGCTCGTCATCGGAAGACTTACGGGACTCAACGGTTTCGCCATCTTCCAGCGTACCCTGGATCGCCTTTACCTCGTCCGGAGCGGGCAGAAACTCGACAACCGCATCAAGCATGGCTTGAACGCCCTTGTTCTTGAAGGCGGAACCACACAGAGCCAGAACGATTTCGTTGGCCAGAACCTGCTCGCGCAGCCCCGCCTTGATATCGTCGTTATCCAACTCACCATTCTCGAGGTACTTTTCCATCAGCTCTTCCGAGCCTTCAGCAGCCGCCTCCATCATCTGCTCACGCAGCTCTTCACAGCGGGACAGCACTTCCTCGGGGACGTCACGCTCTTCATAGCTCATGCCCAGATCGTCTTCATTCCAGAAGATCGCCTTCATCCGGATCAGGTCGACAATACCTTTGAACTCGTCTTCAGTGCCGATGTTGTACTGGATCGGAACAACCTTGGCGCCCAGGCGGGTGCGGATCTGCTCGCAGACACGGTCAAAATCGGCACCCGCGCGGTCCATTTTGTTAACGAACACAATGCGCGGCACGCTGTACTTGTTGGCCTGACGCCACACCGTCTCGGACTGAGGCTCCACACCCGAAGATCCACAGAACACCACCACGGCACCATCCAGAACACGCAAAGAACGCTCCACCTCAATGGTGAAGTCCACGTGCCCGGGAGTATCGATAATGTTAATGCGATGCTGATCGTACTGCTTATCCATGCCCTGCCAGAAAGCAGTCACCGCGGCCGAGGTAATGGTAATACCCCGCTCCTGCTCCTGCTCCATCCAGTCAGTCGTCGACGCACCGTCGTGGGTTTCACCCATCTTGTGGTTGACACCCGTATAGAACAGGATCCGCTCGGTGGTGGTGGTTTTACCCGCGTCCACGTGGGCGCAGATACCGATGTTGCGATAGCGGTTGAGAGGAGTCTTACGTGCCACGCTGCTAACCTCGAGTCTCTGAATCCAATACAAAAACCGGCCTGGTCGCAGGCCGGTTTACTCTGTCTACGCTCTGCCTTAGAAGCGGAAATGGGAGAAGGCCTTGTTGGCCTCCGCCATACGGTGCACGTCTTCCCGCTTCTTCATCGCCGCGCCTTTGCCTTCCGCGGCGTCCATCACCTCACCGGCGAGGCGCTGGGCCATGCTCTTCTCACCCCGCTTACGAGCGGAGTCCACCAGCCAACGCATGGCCAGGGCGGTACGGCGGCTGGGGCGAACTTCCACCGGCACCTGATAGGTGGCGCCACCAACACGACGGCTCTTCACCTCGACCACCGGACGGATGTTATCCAGGGCTTTTTCGAACAGCTCCAGGGATTCGCCACTCTTACGCTCAGCCACGATATCCAGAGCGCCGTAGACGATACGCTCGGCGACGGATTTCTTACCGTCCACCATGACGTGGTTCATGAACTTGGCCAGCAACTGGCTTCCAAATTTCGGATCCGGCAGGATCTCACGCTTGGCGACGACGCGTCTTCTTGGCATCGGATGTGTTCCTCTTACTACCCGCGGGGCGGGAATGCTTCAGGTTATCCGGGACCCGGCCCGGCCTTACTCATCCCACCGGGACCAACGCCCGGCTGTATGAATAGGGTTACGACTTACTTCTTCGGCCGCTTGGCACCGTACTTGGAACGGCGCTGCTTGCGATCCTGAACACCGGCGGTATCCAGGGTGCCACGCACGGTGTGGTAGCGCACACCAGGCAGGTCTTTTACACGACCGCCACGGATCAGCACCACGGAGTGCTCCTGCAGGTTATGGCCTTCTCCCGGAATATAGGAAGAAACTTCATAACCGTTGGTCAGGCGCACCCGGCACACTTTACGCAGCGCGGAGTTCGGCTTTTTCGGGGTAGTGGTGTACACCCGGGTGCAAACGCCGCGACGCTGCGGGCAGCCCTGCAGGGCGACCGAGTCGCTTTTTTCTACCTTGCTTTTGCGCGGGTTGCGCACCAGCTGGTTTACAGTTGCCATGAAACTACTGCTCCACGCTTACAGTTCTGTGACGAACTGACTTGATTGTCAGATTTTCGCCACCCGATTCCTACCTACAGAATAGGGGCGAGCGATTCTAGGGACCCCCCGGCATCAAGTCAAGATGCCAGGGGACCTGGGTGGCGCTTAATTCCTGGGCCGTTACTCCTGACCCTTTACTCCTGGCCAGAGGAGCTGAGCGCCTCGGACAGGGCCGCCTCCACCTCGTCCATGGTCGGACCGTCGCCGCGGGCATCCGCACGCTGGCGCCGGCGATCCATGTGATAGGCATAGCCAGTCCCGGCCGGAATCAGACGGCCCACGACCACGTTTTCCTTGAGACCGCGGAGATCGTCTTCCTTCCCGGTTACCGCTGCTTCGGTCAACACCCGGGTGGTCTCCTGGAAGGAGGCCGCGGAGATGAACGACTCGGTGGCCAGGGAAGCCTTGGTGATACCCAGCAGCATCCGTTCGAACTGAGGACGCATCTTGTCTTCACCTTTCAGGCGATCCAGTTCCTCCATCACCCGGGCGTATTCCACTTGCTCGCCCTTGATGAAGGTCGACTCGCCCACTTCGGTGATTTCCACCTTACGCAACATTTGGCGGATGATCGTTTCGATATGCTTATCGTTGATCTTCACACCCTGCAGGCGGTAAACCTCCTGCACCTCGTTGACGATGTAGCGGGCCAGTTCCACCTCTCCCTTGAGACGCAGAATGTCGTGCGGGTTCAGCGGGCCATCGGAAACCACCTCACCCTTCTCCACGTGCTCACCTTCGAACACGTTGAGCTGACGCCATTTGGGAATCAGTTCCTCGTAGGTGTCGCCACCGTCGTCCGGAGTGATCACCAAACGTACCTTACCCTTGGTTTCCTTGCCGAAGGACACGGTACCGGTTTTTTCCGCCAGGATAGCCGCTTCCTTCGGGTTACGGGCCTCGAACAGATCCGCCACCCGCGGCAGACCACCGGTGATATCCCGGGTCTTGGAGGACTCCTGCGGAATCCGCGCGATAACGTCACCCACCGAGATATCGGCCCCGTTCTTCAGGCCACACAAAGCGCCACCGGGCAGGAAGTAGTTGGCCGGGACATCGGTATTCGGCAGGCTCACCGCCTTACCTTTACCATCCACCACCCGGACCACCGGACGCAGATCCTTACCCGCGGAAGGGCGATCCTGGCTCGGCATGACCTCAATGTTGGTCAGGCCGGTCAACTCATCGGTCTGGTAGTTAACGGCGATACCTTCTTCCATATCCCCGAACTGCACCTTACCCGCCACTTCGGCGATGATCGGGTGGGTGTGCGGATCCCAAGTCGCCACGACCTGGCCTCCGTCCACCGCGTCACCTTCATTCACCGTAACCAGCGCACCGTAGGGCACCTTGTAACGCTCGCGCTCACGGCCCAGGTCATCGGCCACCGCCAACTCAGCTGAGCGGGAAACGATCACCAGACCGTCTTTATGAGTCACGTGCTTGGCGTTATGGAAACGCACCTTGCCACCGTGCTTGATCTGAATGCTGGATACCGCGGAGGCACGGCTTGCCGCGCCACCAATGTGGAAGGTCCGCATGGTCAGCTGGGTACCCGGCTCACCAATGGACTGGGCCGCGATCACACCGACAGCCTCACCCACGTTGACCCGATGGCCACGAGCCAGGTCACGGCCGTAACAGGCGGAACATACACCCCAGCGGGTGGCACAAGTGATGGAAGAGCGCACCTTCACTTCATCCACACCCATGGATTCCAGCTTGTCCACCCAGACTTCGTCCAGCAGGGTGCCGGCTTCCACGGCGACTTCGTCCTGGTTCAGCGGATTCATCACGTCGCGAGCCACGACCCGGCCCAGCACCCGCTCACGCAGAGGCTCGACCACATCGCCACCCTCGATCAGCGGAGTCATGATCAGACCCTGCTCGGTGCCGCAGTCTTCCTCGGTGATCACCAGATCCTGGGCCACGTCCACCAGACGACGGGTCAGGTAACCGGAGTTCGCGGTCTTCAATGCGGTATCCGCCAGACCTTTCCGGGCACCGTGAGTGGAGATGAAGTACTGCAGTACGTTCAGACCTTCACGGAAGTTACTGGTAATCGGCGTTTCGATAATGGAGCCGTCCGGCTTGGCCATCAGGCCGCGCATGCCGGCCAGCTGACGAATCTGGGCGGCGGAACCCCGCGCCCCGGAATCGGCCATCATGAAGATGGAGTTGAAGGAGCCCTGCTCTTCATCCTTGCCTTCGCGGTTTTTCACCACTTCGGTCTTCAGGTTCTCCATCATCGCCTTGGCGATCTGGTCGTTGGTACGGGACCAGATGTCCACAACCTTGTTGTAGCGCTCACCGCGGGTTACCAGACCGGAAGCGAATTGCTCCTCGATCTCGCGCACCTCTTCCTCGGCCTTACCGATCAGCTCGTATTTGGCCTGCGGAATGACCATGTCCTCCACACCAATGGAAGAGCCGGACAGGGTCGCTTCCCTGAAGCCCAGATACATGATCTGGTCAGCGAAAATACAGGTTTCCTTGGTGCCCAGAATCCGGTAGCAGGTGTTCAACAGCTTGGAAATCGCTTTCTTGGTCATGTTCTGGTTGACCATGTCGAAGCCGATACCTTCCGGCACGATATCCCACAGCTTACAACGACCCGGGGTGGTATCGGCGATACGCCATTCCCGGTGAATGTTGCCTTCCTGATCCTTGACCACGTCTTCCAGTCGCACCTTGATGCGAGCGTGCAGATCCACCTCTTTGGTGCCCAGGGCACGCATCACTTCCTTGGTGTCGGCGAATACCCGGCCTTCGCCTTTGACGTTCACCTTCTCACGGCTGATGTAGTACAACCCCAACACCACGTCCTGGGTCGGACCGATGATCGGCTCACCATTCGCCGGTGACAGGATGTTGTTGGTGGACATCATCAAAGCGCGCGCTTCGAGCTGCGCTTCCAGGGTCAGCGGTACGTGCACCGCCATCTGGTCGCCGTCGAAGTCGGCGTTGAAGGCGGCACACACCAGCGGGTGCAGCTGAATGGCTTTACCTTCAATCAACACCGGCTCGAACGCCTGGATACCAAGACGGTGCAGTGTCGGCGCCCGGTTCAGCATCACCGGGTGCTCGCGGATCACCTCAGCCAGGATATCCCAGACCTCGGCGGTCTCGCGCTCGACCATCTTCTTGGCCGCCTTGATGGTGGTGGCCAGGCCACGACCTTCCAGCTTGGAGAAGATAAATGGCTTGAACAGCTCCAGCGCCATCTTTTTCGGCAAACCGCACTCGTGCAGTTTCAGGGTCGGCCCCACCACGATCACGGAACGACCGGAATAGTCCACCCGCTTACCGAGCAGGTTCTGCCGGAAACGCCCCTGCTTACCTTTAATCATGTCCGCCAGCGACTTCAGCGGGCGCTTGTTGGAGCCCGTGATGGCACGGCCGCGGCGACCGTTGTCCAGCAGCGCATCCACGGACTCCTGCAGCATGCGTTTTTCGTTACGCACGATGATGTCCGGGGCATTCAGGTCCAGCAGGCGCTTGAGACGATTATTCCGGTTGATCACCCGGCGATACAGATCGTTCAGGTCGGAAGTGGCGAAGCGGCCACCATCCAGCGGTACCAACGGACGCAGATCCGGCGGCAACACTGGCAGAACCGTCATGATCATCCATTCCGGCTCATTGCCGGAAGCCTGGAACGCTTCCATCAGCTTCAGCCGCTTGGACAGCTTCTTCAGCTTGGTGTCGGAGTTGGTGGAGTCAATCTCTTCACGCAGAGTGTTGATCTCGTCACGCAGATCCAGGTCCTGCAGAAGCTGTTGCACCGCTTCGGCGCCCATCTTCGCTTCGAACTCATCGCCGAACTGTTCCAGCGCATCGAAGTACTCTTCGTCGGTCAGCAGCTGGCCACGCTCCAGGGTGGTCATGCCCGGCTCGGTTACGACAAAGGATTCGAAGTACAGCACCCGCTCGATGTCGCGCAGGGTCATGTCCAGCATCAGACCGATACGGGACGGCAGTGACTTCAGGAACCAGATGTGGGCAACCGGGCTGGCCAGCTCGATATGACCCATACGCTCACGGCGAACCTTGGAGAGAGTGACTTCAACGCCACATTTCTCACAGATCACACCACGGTGCTTGAGACGCTTGTACTTTCCGCACAGGCATTCGTAATCCTTGATCGGACCAAAAATGCGTGCACAGAACAGGCCATCACGCTCCGGCTTAAAGGTGCGGTAGTTAATGGTCTCCGGCTTTTTCACTTCGCCAAAAGACCAGGAGCGGATCAGATCCGGCGGTGCGAGACCGATGCGGATCTTGTCAAACTCCGTGACTTGTCCCTGACTTTTGAGCAAATTCAGCAAGTCTTTCAAGGCCAGTCCTCCGTATGGAGCTTTCGCTCGCGATTCTTTCCTACTAAATCCGGGTCAGGCAGCGGCGCCGTTCCGCTTCTGGCGAAACGGCGCCACGACCTCAGTCGTTTTCCAGCTCGATGTTGATACCGAGGGAGCGGATCTCCTTCAACAGCACGTTGAAGGATTCCGGCATGCCCGGATCCATCCGGTGATCTCCGTCGACGATGTTCTTGTAGATGCGCGTGCGCCCGTTCACATCATCGGATTTCACGGTGAGCATTTCCTGCAGCGTGTAGGCGGCGCCATAAGCCTCCAGTGCCCACACTTCCATCTCACCGAAACGCTGACCACCAAACTGCGCCTTACCACCCAGCGGCTGCTGGGTAACCAGGCTGTAGGAACCGGTGGAACGCGCGTGCATCTTGTCGTCCACCAAGTGGTTCAGTTTCAGCATGTACATGTAGCCGACGGTCACCTTGCGGTCGAACTTCTCACCGGTACGGCCATCCCACAGCTCGATCTGACCAGACTGGTCCCGCCTGGCCAGTTCCAACAGCGCCTTGATCTCGTATTCCTTGGCACCATCGAATACCGCGGTCGCCATCGGCACACCACCACGCAGGTTGCTGGCCAGCTCGATGATCTCGTCATCGGAGAACTGATCCAGGCTTTCGCGGCTGCCGCCGGCGCCGGTGCGGTTGTAGATCTGATCGAGGAAGTCACGCACTTCGGCGACTTTCTTCTGCTCGTCCAGCATCTCGCCGATACGCTCACCCAGACCTTTGGCGGCCCAGCCAAGGTGGGTTTCAAGAATCTGCCCCACGTTCATCCGCGACGGCACACCCAGCGGGTTCAACACCACGTCCACCGGAACGCCATTGTCGTCATACGGCATATCTTCCTCGGGCATGATCACGGAGATCACACCTTTGTTACCGTGACGACCGGCCATTTTGTCACCGGGCTGGATGCGACGCTTGATAGCCAGGTAAACCTTGACCACCTTCAATACACCGTGGGACAGATCGTCACCGCCGGAGATCTTGGCCTGTTTATCCTTGTAGCGCTCGTCCTGCTCTTTCTTGTGCTGCTCCAGATACTGGTGCGCACGCTCGAGCTGCTCGGCCACATCCTCGTCCGCCGGACGCAGTTCAAACCATTTCTCCGCATCCAGCTCATTGAGGACTTCGTCGGTCAGCTGGGTGCCACGCTTGAGACCGGCACCACCGTTGACCTTCTTGCCCGTCATCACGGAACGCAGACGGTCCAGAATGTCCTGCTCAAGGATCCGGTATTCGTCTTTCAGATCCTTACGGAATTTCTCCAGGGCCTCCTGCTCGATCTGCTTGGCGCGCTCGTCTTTCTCAACACCATCACGAGTGAACACCTGCACGTCGATGACCGTGCCCTTGACGCCAGAGGAAACCCGCAGAGAGGTGTCCTTCACGTCGGACGCCTTCTCACCGAAGATGGCACGCAGCAGCTTCTCTTCCGGGGTAAGCTGGGTCTCGCCTTTCGGCGTCACCTTACCAACCAGAATATCGCCAGCTTCCACTTCCGCGCCGATGTAGACGATGCCGGACTCGTCCAGCTTCGCCAGCGCGGCTTCACCCACGTTGGGAATATCCGCGGTAATTTCCTCCGCGCCCAACTTGGTATCACGGGCGATACAAGTCAGCTCCTGGATGTGGATGGAGGTAAAGCGATCCTCCTTCACCACCCGCTCGGAGATGAGGATGGAATCCTCGAAGTTGTAACCGTTCCAGGGCATGAAGGCGACGCGCATGTTCTGACCCAGCGCCAACTCACCCATGTCCACGGACGGACCATCCGCCATGATGTCCCGTGCCGCCACTTTGTCACCCACCTTCACCAGCGGACGCTGGTTAATGCAGGTGTTCTGGTTGGAACGGGTGTATTTGGTCAGGTTGTAGATGTCCACACCGGCCTCACCCTCGGCCACTTCATCGTCATTGACTTTGACGATGATGCGCGAAGCATCCACCTTGTCGACCACGCCACCACGCTGGGCCACCACGCAAACCCCGGAATCCCGGGCCACGTGACGTTCGAAGCCGGTGCCCACCAGAGGCTTGTCGGCACGCAGCGTCGGCACCGCCTGGCGTTGCATGTTGGAACCCATCAGTGCCCGGTTGGCGTCATCGTGCTCCAGGAACGGAATCAGGGACGCGGCCACGGACACCACCTGGCGCGGCGAGACATCCATATGAGTGATGGTGTCGCGCTCCATGACGGTGAATTCGTAGCGGTGACGCACGGTGACGAAGTCTTCCACGAAGCTGCCGTCATCGTTCATCTTGGCGTCGACCTGCGCGATCACGCACTCAGCTTCCTCAATGGCGGACAGGTACTCGATTTCCTCGCTGACCTTGCCGTCGATGACCTTGCGGTAAGGCGATTCCAGGAAGCCGTACTCGTTGGTACGCGCGTAACTCGCCAGGGAGTTGATCAGACCGATGTTCGGACCTTCAGGGGTCTCGATCGGACATACGCGACCGTAGTGGGTCGGGTGCACGTCACGCACCTCGAAACCGGCGCGCTCACGGGTCAGACCGCCCGGACCCAACGCGGACACCCGACGCTTGTGGGTGACCTCGGAGAGCGGGTTGTTCTGGTCCATGAACTGGGACAGCTGGGAGGAACCGAAGAATTCCTTCACCGCGGCGGCCACTGGCTTGGCGTTGATCAGGTCCTGTGGCATCAGCCCTTCGGACTCCGCCAGGCTCAGACGTTCTTTCACCGCCCGCTCAACACGCACCAGACCAACGCGGAACTGGTTTTCCGCCATTTCGCCCACGGACCGCACACGGCGGTTGCCGAGGTGGTCGATATCGTCCACCACGCCGTTACCGTTACGGATATCCACCAGCGTCTTGAGCACGTCGACGATATCGGACACGTCGTCACCGAGCTGTTCGTGGTACTGCTTGCCCTCCTCGTCGGTACGGGCGCTGAAATAGCGGCCGTCGTAGAGGATGCCCGGACCGGTTTCCACTTCACGGCCGAGACGACGATTGAACTTCATCCGGCCGACACCGGAAAGATCGTAACGCTCGTCGGTGAAGAACAGGTTCTTGAACAGGTTTTCCGCCGCTTCCTTGGTCGGCGGCTCACCCGGGCGCATCATCCGATAGATTTCCACCAGGGCCTCAAGCGGGCTGCGAGTGGGATCGGCGCGCAGGGTATCGGCAATGAACGGACCATGGTCCAGATCATTGGTATACAGGGTTTCGAAACGGGTCACGCCCGCCTTGTTCAGTTTTTCCAGGACATCGGCGGTCAGTTCGGTATTACACTCGACCAGAATCTCACCAGTGTCCTCATCGATGATCGACTTGGCCAGATAACGGCCCTGGAGGTATTCCGCCGGAATTTCCAGGTACTCGATATTGGCTTTTTCCAACTGGCGAATGTGGCGGGCGGTTACCCGGCGGCCACGTTCCACCACCACTTCGTCACCGGCGAGGATGTCGAAGGTGGCGGTCTCGCCACGGAGACGTTCGGGCACGAGACGCATACGATAGACATCGTCTTCGCTCAGAATCTCGTTGGTGTCGAAGAACATCTCCAGAACTTCATCGGAGGTATAGCCCAACGCGCGCAGCAGAATGGTCGCCGGCAGCTTGCGGCGGCGATCGATACGCACATAGACCAGATCCTTCGGATCGAATTCGAAGTCCAGCCAGGAACCACGGTAGGGAATCACCCGGGCGGAATACAGCAGCTTGCCGGAAGAGTGGGTCTTACCCTTGTCGTGGTCAAAGAACACACCCGGAGAGCGGTGTAGCTGGGACACGATGACCCGCTCGGTACCATTAATCACGAAGGTACCGTTCTCGGTCATCAATGGGATCTCGCCCATGTAGACCTGCTGCTCACGGATGTCCTTGATCGCACCATTGGATTCTTTGTCGTAGATCACCAACCGGATGCGCACGCGCAGCGGCGCGGCGTAGGTTGTGCCACGAATGATGCATTCCTTGACATCAAAGACCGGTTTGCCGAACTCATAGCCGGCATACTCCAAGGCCGCGTTGCCCGAGTAACTGGAAATCGGGAAAACGGACCGGAAGGCAGCTTCCAAGCCTTCATCCAAGCGCGCCTCGGCGCCTTTATCCTGCTGTAGGAATTTGCGGTAAGAATCGAGCTGTATGGCCAGCAGGTACGGGACCTCCATGACCTTTGGAAGCTTGCCGAAATCTTTGCGGATCCGCTTTTTCTCAGTGAATGAGTATGCCATCTGCGTTCCTCGGCTGTTGACCACCTATCACCCCTGGGTGATATCTCTGCACGAAACCGTTCGTACAGAAACGACAAAAGGCTGGCAGCCCTTAAGCTGCCAGCCGGCGTCTTTCCTCGATGTCGCGGAAAGACATCGCGTTACCGCGCTTACTTGAGCTCGACGGTACCGCCAGCCTCTTCGATCTTTTTCTTGATCTCTTCGGCTTCGTCTTTGGAAACGCCTTCCTTGACCGGAGCAGGAGCGCCCTCGACCATGTCTTTCGCTTCTTTCAGACCCAGACCAGTTACTTCGCGAACTGCCTTGATCACGCCGACTTTCTTGTCGCCGAAACCGGTCAGAACCACGTCGAACTCGGTCTGCTCTTCAGCGGCGCCACCAGCGTCGCCACCGGCGGCGGCCGGAGCGGCTGCCACTGCTGCAGCTGCGGTTACACCGAACTTCTCTTCCATGGCCTCGATCAGTTCAACGAGGTCCATAACGCTCATTTCAGCAACTGCGCTGAGGATATCTTCTTTGGAAACGGCCATTTTCAATCTCCTAAATCACCGTACGGGCGATCATGATTGGATCGGGTAGTTACGCCACCAGACTTAATGTCAGGCAGCTTCCTGCTGTTTCTTGTCCTTCACGGCTGCCATCGTGCGAACAAACTTGCCGGGCACCTCGTTGAGGGTACGGACAAACTTGGCCACCGGGGCCTGCATGACGGACAAAAGCTGAGCAAGGGCTTCGTCGCGAGTAGGCAGCTTGGCCAGGACATCGATGTCCTGAGCACCATACGCCACACCGCCGACAGCCAGTGCTTTCACTTCGAGCTTGTCATGATCCTTGGCGAAATCCTTGATGAGCCGAGCAGCAGCGCCCGGATCTTCTTGGGAAAACGCCAGGACAGTGGGGCCGACCAGCGAATCGTTGAGGCACTCGTACTCGGTACCTTCAACAGCGCGCTTGGCCAGCGTGTTCCGAACCACTTTCAGATACACGCCGGTTTCGCGGGCCTTCTTGCGCAGCTCGGTCATCTGAGCCACGGAAAGACCACGATAGTCGGCAACCACAGCAGACAGAGCTTCGGAAGCAACAGCGTTCACCGAAGCCACAATCGCCCGTTTGTCCTCCAGATTCAAAGGCACAATTTACCTCCTGGATTCACAAACAAACCGGATTCCCAGACTGCATAACCGAGGATCCGGCGGTTGCCATGACCGGTTACCCGGTCGTTATCGCGGAAGCCAGCCCCTGCTTTGACACAGGATTTGTAACTACCGCGCCTACGCAGGCGGTCACCCCTTAACCTTCCCTGAGACCTGAGCTCATAAAGCCAGACTGCGTCTCACGAGACGGACCTGCGGTCTTTGACGCCCCGACGACATGCCGCCGGGATCAAAGAACGTGAGCCGCGCCGATCACTCGGCACGGCCCGAATACCTTACATGGCCAGGGAAGCGGTATCGATCGCCAAGCCCGGACCCATGGTGCTGGACAGCGTTACTTTCTTGAAGTACGCGCCCTTGGCGGAAGCCGGTTTCGCTTTCTTCAGGTCGGCGATCAGCGCTTCCACGTTTTCCTTGATGGCATTGGCGTCAAAGCCAATCTGACCAACGGTGCAGTGGATAATGCCGCCCTTATCGGTACGGTAACGAACCTGGCCGCCCTTGGCGTTTTTCACCGCCTGGGCCACATCCGGGGTCACGGTACCCACTTTCGGGTTCGGCATCAGGCCGCGGGGACCAAGGATGGTACCCAGCTTGCCAACCACGCGCATGGCGTCGGGAGAAGCAATCACCACATCGAAGTTGATTTCGCCGCCCTGAACCTGTTCGGCCAGGTCGTCGAAGCCCACCACGTCGGCACCGGCTTCTTTCGCTTCTTCGGCTTTGGCGCCTTGAGCGAACACCGCCACACGAACGGTTTTGCCCGTACCGTGAGGCAGAACAGAAGCGCCACGAACGTTCTGGTCGGATTTACGCGGGTCAACACCCAGGTTCACCGCCACGTCGATGGACTCTTTGAATTTCACCGCGGACAGCTCAGTCAGCAGAGCCACTGCTTCTTCAACCGGGTACGCCTTGCCCGGTTCGATTTTTTCGCGGATGGCGCGGGCGCGTTTGGACAACTTGGCCATTGATTAGTCCTCCACGTCCAGGCCCATGGAACGGGCTGAGCCCGCGATGGTGCGCACGGCGGCATCCAGATCGGCAGCCGTCAGATCCGGTTCTTTCGCCTTGGCGATCTCTTCCAGTTGCGCACGATTCACCTTGCCCACCTTCTTGGTGTTGGGCTCACCGGAACCGCTCTTGATGCCCGCTGCTTTCTTCAGCAGGTACGCGGCCGGCGGGGTCTTCATGGTGAAGGTGAAGGAACGGTCGTTATAAACCGTAATCACCACCGGAACCGGCGCACCGGCATCCAGCTGCTGAGTCTGGGCATTGAATGCCTTACAGAACTCCATGATGTTCACACCATGCTGGCCCAGCGCGGGACCAACAGGCGGTGAAGGGTTAGCCTGACCCGCTGCCACCTGCAGCTTGATGTAGGCTTGTACTTTCTTAGCCATGGTATTGAGACTCCTTGGGTGCGAACGCCCGCATCAAACAGGCTCCCCTCAGGTTGTCGACAACCCGGCGAAGATCGCCGGGACGGGCGTCAGGTTTTTTCGACCTGACCGAATTCCAGCTCCACCGGAGTAGAGCGACCGAAAATAAGCACGGCCACATGCAGCCGGCTTTTCTCGTAGTTGACTTCCTCGACCACGCCATTGAAGTCGGCGAACGGCCCATCGATGACCCGCACCACTTCGCCGGGCTCGAACAGCGTCTTTGGCTTCGGCTTTTCAACAGCGTCATCCATGCGGCGCAGAATGGCATCCGCCTCTTTCTGGGTGATCGGTGAAACACGCCCCGGGTTCTTCGGGTCTTCACCGATGAAGCCCATCACCTTCGGCGTTTCCTTCACCAGGTGCCAGGAGTCGTCGCACATCTCCATTTGCACCAACACATAGCCTGGGAAAAATTTCCGCTCGGACTTACGTTTCTGGCCGCCACGAATCTCGACCACCTCTTCGGTGGGCACGAGAATCTCGCCAAACAACTCTTCCATGGAGCGCAACTTGATGCGCTCTTCCAGAGCTCGTTTAACGTGCTTTTCAAAGCCGGAATAGGCGTGTACCACGTACCAGCGCTTAGCCATGTGTACCCCTTAGCCGATGAGCGTCGAGATCAGGCCGTTGAGCGCCCAGTCGAGCACGAACAACAGCAACGCCACGATCACCACGAAGACCAGAACGATCAGCGTGGTTTGCAGCGTTTCCTGACGGGTGGGCCACACCACCTTGCGCAGCTCCACCATGGAGTCCTTACGCAGTTGATTGAAGGACTTGCCCTGCTCGGTCTGCAAAGCCACAAAGGCCGCGACCAGGCCAACCACCACTACGCCAAGGGCCCGATACAGAGGAGACACGTCGGAGAAATAGCTGTTTCCAAAAACAGCAGCGGCCACCAGAGCGGCAACGACGAGCCACTTGATGACCTCTAGAGCGGAGGACCCAGATTGCCCTTCAACTTTCTCGTTCATCTGCCGATGCACCCCGCCGCCTGACGGCAGCTCTGGGAAAATTGGCAGGCCAGGAGGGACTCGAACCCCCAACAGCCGGTTTTGGAGACCGGTGCTCTACCAATTGAACTACTGGCCTGTAACTTGCTTTTCAAAAACAAAACAGGCCGGAGCCGAAGCTCCGGCCTCGCATTGTCTTACTCTACGATCTTGGCCACCACGCCGG
>NZ_AQPF01000066.1:0-15463 GCF_009846745.1 Alcanivorax xiamenensis
GCCTGGCGGGGCCTATTATGGAGATGGGCGGGGCGGTTGCAAAATTTCCTCAAAGATCAGCGCCGGCGCATCAAACTTTCCGGGGCCCTCATAAAATCCCCACACTTTTCCGTATACTCCCGGCCATGGCAAAAAAAGCGAAGAGAGCGGCTCCCCGCCGCCGTAAGAAGAAAGGATCAGTGGGCGTTTCCTCGCCAAGGTCCTGGCGGTGGGGCTGGTGGCGATGGCCGCTGGCCTGATCTATCTGGACGCTCTGGTGCAGGAACGGTTCGACAGCCATGTCTGGCAGCTGCCGGCGCGGGTCTATGCCCGGCCGGTGGAGCTGTATCCCGGACGGGTTCTGTCGCGGGCGGACATGCTCAAAATGCTGGAGCTGATGCGTTACCGGCAGGCGCCGGGCGCGCCCACGGCCGGTAGTTATTCGGTGAACGGCAATCAGCTGATCATTCATACCCGGGGGTTCCGCGACAGCGACGGTGGCGAACCGTCCCAGCGCCTTAATCTTCGTCTTGGCGGTGGTGAGATCGCATCGTTGCGGGCCGGGCAGGGCGGCTCTCTGGCGCGGCTGGAGCCAATGCAGATTGGCAGCATCCATCCGGGGCACAGCGAGGACCGGGTCTATGTGCCGCTGGACCGGGTGCCGCCGCTGATGGTCAAGATGTTGCTGGCCACCGAGGATCAGGATTTCCACGAGCATCACGGGGTGTCCCTGCGCGGCCTGGCCCGGGCCATGCTGGCCAATATCAAAGCCGGCCGTCTGGTGCAGGGTGGCAGCACGCTGACCCAGCAGCTGGTGAAGAATTTCTGGCTCACGCAGGATCGGACCCTGCTGCGTAAACTGGTGGAACTGCCAATGGCGGTGCTGCTGGAACTGCACTACAGCAAGGAGCAGATTCTCGAGGCCTATATCAACGAGGTGTACCTTGGCCAGGACGGATCCCGTTCCATCCATGGCATGGGGCTGGGTGCGCAGTTCTATTTCGGTCGTCCCCTGGAAGAACTGGAGCCCCATCAACTGGCGACCCTGGTGGGGTTGCTCAAGGGGCCCAGCTGGTACGATCCGCGCCGCCGTCCGGAGCGTTCGCTGAAGCGTCGCAACACGGTGTTGCAGGTGGCTCGTCAGCAGGGCGCGCTGAGCGAGGAAGAACTGCACCGCTTCAGCAAACGGGGACTGGAAGTGGTGCCACGAGGCGAGTCGCCGCTTTACGCGTTCCCCGCGTTCATCGATCTGGTGCGGCGCCAGCTTGCCCGCGACTATCCGCCGGAAGTGCTTGGCGTCGATGGTCTGCGTATTCACTCCACGCTGGACGTGCTGGCGCAACTGGCGGCGGAAAAGGCGCTGCGCGATCATCTGGAAAGCAAGGATCCCGGTGGCAAGAACCATCTCAATGGCGCGGTGGTGGTGGTGGCGCCGACCCAGGGGGATGTATTGGCGGTGGTCAGCAATCGCCGCTCCCGGGAACATGGTTTCAACAGGGCGCTGGACGCGGTGCGGCCGATCGGTTCGCTGGTGAAGCCAGCGGTGGTGCTGGCGGCGCTGGAGCAACCGAAAAAATACAGTCTGGCCACCATCGTCAACGATGAGCCGCTGTCGGTGCCGCTGCGCAACAATGACCCCTGGCAGCCAAAGAACTTTGACAACAAATCCCTGGGCCCCATGCCGATACATGACGTTCTGGTGCGTTCGCGCAACCAGGCGCTGGCGCGACTCGGCATGGATGTGGGCCTGAACAAGGTGGCGGACACGCTGAAGACCTTGGGGGTACAGCGGGATATCCCTCTCTATCCGAGTATTCTGTTGGGCAGCTTGGGGCTGACGCCGTTCGAGGTGGCGATGATGTATCAGCCGCTGGCCACTGGTGGTTTCGCCACGCCGTTGCGTTCGATCACCGATGTGCTCGATAAGGATGGCCAGCCGATCGCGCGTTACCCGATCACCACCGAGGAGGTGCTACCGCCGGAGCCGGTGTTCGTGTTGCAGCAGGCGATGCAGGATGTGGTCGACCAGGGCACCGGCCGTGGCGTGCGTGCCAAGCTGCCGGCTTCGGTGAAGGTGGCCGGCAAGACCGGCACCAGCGATAATTTCCGCGATGCCTGGTTCGCCGGTTTCTCCGCCAATCATCTGGCGGTGGTGTGGGTCGGTCGGGATGACAATAGCCCTGCCGGAGTCAGCGGTTCCTCTGGCGCGGTGCCGGTATGGGCGCAAATGATGGCTTCGCTGCCGCAACGCAGCCTCTCGCAGAAGCCCCCGGCCGGAGTGGAGTGGGTTTGGATGGATCCGTCCGGTACCCTGGTCAGCGGTGAGGGCTGTGATGGCGCCCGCCGTTACCCGATGCTGCCCGCATCGATTCCCGAGGAGGCCGACCGTTGCGGGTCTCGTGACGGCGACAACAAGAAAGGGGTATTGCAATGGTTCAAGGGCTGGTTCGACTGACGTTGCTGGCCGCCATGCTGGCCGGTTGCGCGACGACACCCACGACGGGCACGGGAGGCGATTATGGCTCTTCTTCGTCCTCATCCTCGTCGTCGTCATCGACGCCTTCCGGTGAGCCCGGGCGGGAACCGGTGGATGCCCGGGCCGACCTGCAAGGGTCGCCGGCGCTGGCGCTGCTTGATCGCGCCGAGGGGGCTCGCAACCAGGGCAATATGTCCGCGGCCGGACGTTACCTGGAGCGGGCGCTGAACATGGAACCTGACTCATCCTGGGTGTATCGGCAACTGGCCAGGTTGCGTCTGGAAGAAGGCGACGCCCATTCCGCCGAAGGGTTGGCCCTGAGAGCCTTGCGGCTGGCGCCCTACAATCCGGGGTATCAGGCGGAGTTGTGGGAACTGGTGGCCACCGCCCGCGAGCGGCAGGGGGACAAGGACGGCGCTCGCGAGGCCAGGAAGCGGGCTCAGGAATTGCGCCGGGGTACCGCATGACACCGGCGGTCAAGGCCGCCGAGAAAGCCGGCGTGGCCTTTCGCACACACAGCTACCAAGCCGATCCACAGGCCCCCAGCTATGGGTTGGAAGCGGCGGACGCTCTGGGCCTGCCGGTTGAACAGGTCTTCAAGACACTGCTGGCAATGGTGGACGAGCGGCCTCAGGTGGCCATGGTGCCGGTGCACAAGCAGCTGGATCTGAAAGCTCTGGCCAAAGCCGCTGGCGGTAAGAAAGCGTCCATGGCGGATGCCGCCGTGGCGCAGCGGCTTACCGGCTATGTGCTCGGGGGTATCAGCCCGCTGGGGCAGAAAAAGCGGCTGCCGCTATGGCTCGACGACAGCGCCGAAAGCCAAAGTGTTTTGTATATGAGCGGCGGCCGGCGCGGCTTGGAAATTGAAATGGCGCCGGCGGACCTGCTGGCACTGACCGGCGGCCGTCTGGCGCTGCTGGCCCGCTAACACACCGTTTGCCGCTACAGCGCCGCGAACGCTTCGCGGGCGGCGTTGATGGTGGCGTCGATGTCTTCATCGCTGTGGGCGATGCAGACGAAACCGGCCTCAAAGGCGCTGGGCGCCAGATAGATACCGCGGTCCAGCATGGCATGGAAAAAGCGTTGGAAGCGTTCCGTGTCGCAGGCCATCACTTCCGAGAAACGGCTGATCCGGGTCTGTTCGGTAAAGAACAGACCGAACATGCCGCCCACCTGATTGGTGGTGAAGCCTATCCCGCATTCCCGCGCCGCCATCGATAACCCCTCGGTGAGGCGCCGGGCTCTGGCTTCCAGGGCGTCATGGAAACCGGGCTCGCGCAAAGCCCGCAGGGTGGCCAGGCCGGCGGCCATCGCCACCGGATTTCCTGACAGGGTGCCAGCCTGATAGACCGGCCCCAGTGGCGCCAGGCTTTCCATGACCTCTCGCCGGCCGCCGAGAGCGCCCACCGGCATGCCGCCGCCGATGATCTTGCCCAGGGTGGTGAGGTCCGGGGTGATGCCGTAAAGGGCCTGGGCGCCGCCCAGAGCGACGCGGAAGCCGGTCATTACCTCGTCGAAGATCAGCAGCGCACCGTGTTCGCTGCACTGGGCCCGCAAGGCATCGAGGAAGCTCTGGGTGGGCGGTACGCAGTTCATGTTGCCGGCCACCGGCTCGACGATCACCGCGGCGATGTCGCCACCCTGCTTGGCGAACACTTCCGCCACGGCGGCGGCGTCGTTATAGGGCAGTACCAGGGTGTCGGCGGTGACCGCCGCCGGCACGCCGGGGGAGCTGGGTGTGCCCAGAGTCAGGGCACCGGAGCCGGCTTGTACCAGCAAGCTGTCCACATGGCCGTGGTAGCACCCTTCGAATTTTATGATCTTGTCCCGGCCGGTATGACCACGAGCCAGGCGGATGGCGGACATGGTGGCTTCGGTGCCGGAGTTGACCATGCGCACCATGTCCATGGAGGGCACCATCTCGCAGACCAGATCGGCCATCTCCACTTCGGCCTCGGTGGGGGCGCCGAAGCTCAGCCCGCGAGCCACCGCCTGTTGCACCGCTTCGCGCACCGCCGGGGCGTTGTGGCCCAGTATCATGGGGCCCCAGGAGCCAACGTAGTCGACATAGCGGTTGTCGTCCTCGTCGAACAGGTATGCACCCTCCGCCCGCTCGAAGAACACCGGGGTGCCGCCGACACCGTTGAAGGCGCGGACCGGCGAGTTGACGCCACCGGGAATGTGCTTCTGGGCACGGCGGAACAGCTGCTCGGATTGCGTGCGACTCATGGGGACTCCTTGCGAAACGGATCCGGGCCCGGCTCGTGGGGGAGCGGGACAGAGGATCATGAGGGTGGCATCCGCCACCGGGGATTGATGGGCATTATGCGTATTCCGGAAACCGGTCGCCACCTCCGAAGAGCCTGTTTCGGGTCAGCGAACGGGGAACAACCGGGAGAGCTGGCGCGCCCGGACTTCGATCTCATCGCAGTCGGCGGTGGCGAACAGGCCGTGAATCAGAGCAACCATATCGGCGCCAGCGTCGATCAGCGGTTGGGCGTTGTCCGCGGTGATGCCGCCGATGGCAACCAGCGGTTGAGTAAAGCGGTCACGGGCTTGCCGCAGGGTATCCAGCGTCACCGGCGGTGCCTTGGGCTTGGTGTGGGACGGATAGAAGCGCCCCAGCGCCAGATAATCCGCGCCCTCGGCGGCGCCTTTGGCGGCCAGTGCCAGATCGCCGTGGCAGGAGACGCCGATGATTTTGTCGGCGCCAAGCAAGGCGCGGGCGGCGGGTACGGCACCGTCACTTTGTCCCATATGTACGCCGTCGGCATTGACCGCCTGGGCCAGAGCCGGGTCATCATTGACGATGAACAGTGCGTCGTATTGGTGGCACAGTTCCGCCAGGCGGCCGGCCCGCTCCAGTCGTTGCATGGCGCTGGCGGGTTTGTCGCGGTACTGCAGCAGCCGGGCGCCGCCGCGCAGAGCGGCCCGGGCCGCGGGCAGCAGGCGCTGGTCCGGGATCAGCATCGGGTCGGTGATGGCGTAGAGGCCGTGCAAGCGGGATGTCATGGCGTCCTCCGGTCCGGAACGTGCTGGCCCTGGCCCGGCCGCCAGGCGGCGCGCAGATATTGATCCACATGAGCCTGTCCCTCCGCCACCGCTTGTTCCAGTGGCATGCCCTGGCCGCGCAGGCAGGCAATGGAGGACGCCAGGGTGCAGCCGGAACCATGGTAAACATGGGGCAGGCGCCGCCAGTGCCAGCTTTGTGTCTCGCCGCTGTCCAGGAACAGATGATTGCTGACCTGATCGGTATCGTCATGGGTGCCGGTGATCAGCACCGCTTTGGCGCCACTCCGGCACAGGCGCTGGCCGCAACGGGCCGCGCTTTGCCCCCCCGCCGGGTCAGGCTCGCCGTCCTCCCCGGCCAGCAGCCGGGCCTCGGGCAGGTTGGGGGTGAGCAGTTCGCACAACGGCGCCAACTCGCTGATCATGGCGTCGCCAAGTGATTCCCTGGTCAGGCTGCCGCCGCTTTCCGCCGCCAGGACCGGGTCCAGAATCACCGGCACACCGGGCAAACGTGCCAGCAGGCGGGCGATGAAGTGGACCGTGGCCAAGGATCCGGTCATGCCGATCTTCACCGCCTGGAAGTCGTAATCGGCGAGCAGGGCGTCCGCCTGACGCTCCAACAGATCAATATCCGTCAGTTGGAAACCCAGCACGTGCTGGCTGTTCTGCACGGTCAGGGCGGTGATCAGAGTGCTGGTCAGCCCGCCCAGATCATGGATTGCCTCGATATCGGCGTGAATGCCGGCGCCGCCGGATGGGTCGTGTCCGGCGATAACAAGAATATTGGGTTTCATGGTGTCGTCGTCGAAAGCCGAAGGGCGAAAAGTGGCACGTCGCGCGGGGCGCGGACGTGATAAGGCTAGCGTCGGGCGTTCAAGCAATGGCGTCAAGGGCCGTGATCAGAACGGTTTCACCACCACCAGAATCACGATGCCGATCAGCAGCAGTACCGGTACTTCGTTGAACACACGAAAGAACCGATGGCTTTTGGTATTGGCGTCGGCGGCGAACCGTTTCAGATGCGCCAGACACATATGATGGTAGCCGATCAACAGCACCACCAGGGCCAGCTTGGCGTGCATCCAGCCCTGGGTTTTGTACAGGTCCCAATGGCTGATCAGCATCCACAGGCCCAGCACCACGGTGACGATCATGCTCGGGTTCATGATGCCCCGGTAAAGCTTGCGCTCCATGATCTTGAAACGCTCGCGACTGACCTGATCCTCGGCCATGGCGTGATACACGAACAGGCGTGGAAGGTAAAAAATACCAGCGAACCAGCATATAACCGCAATCAAATGAAAGGCTTTCAGCCACAAAAACATGGGGCGGGGCTCCTTGTAGCGGAAGCAGCCCAGTGGCTGTACCGGGCTTCCGGGCGTACACTATAACGGCTTTTTAATGGAGCCTGCTCATGATCTTTACGCCACCGCGCCGGTGCTCCCTTCTCACCTGGTGGACAGTGTCGTCAGGTCGTGATTCCGATTGTGCGGTGTAGTCAATCTACATAAACAGGCGTAATCGCGGGCTGGCGGCAAAATACCCGGAGGGCACAAGGGGCGCCCGTCCCTTCGGGTTGCGCTGGAAAAGGCGCCATGCTGCGTTACGGACTTTGATTTTGGAACCACCAGAGCCTGCAGTCCCCACGCCTTGCCTGGCGCCTTTTCCAGCAGCAACGCGGTGGTGTAAAGATCATGAGCAGGCTCCCAATAATCACGTCCGGGTTGGCGGAGGGCTGGCCGGGGTGTGCTTTTCTGCTCGGGGAGTCTAGTGAAGAGAAGACCGCGTTCCGGCCGGCTGTTACGTTATTACTTCTTTCGCACGCGGCGCCTTACGCGCAGGCAATTGGGCACCATTCAGGACTGGAAGCTGCGCGCCGTGTTCTGGATCGGTGCTCTGCTGGTGGGGTTGCTGGTGGTGGGGTTCGCCTGGGCGGTGGAACTGGCTGCGGAAACCTTCAATCGCATTCACGCTTATTCGCCTTACATTCCTGTCGCCATGACCCCGCTGGGGATGATGGTGATCATCTGGCTGATGCGCCGCATGGGGCCGGAAGCCCAAGGTAGCGGGATTCCTCAGGTATTGGTGGTGCTCAAGCAACGCTACCATTGGTTGCGCCCCACCTTCCTGTCGCTGCGGGTGATCGCGCTGAAGTTCGTTCTCACCGTGCTCGGGGTGCTGTGTGGCGCCAGCATCGGCCGCGAAGGCCCGAGTGTGCAAATCGGCGCCGCGATGATGTATTCGGTGGGCCAGGTGGGGCGGCTGCAACAAAAATACGTGGATAACGCTCTGATCGTCGCCGGCGGCGCGGCCGGGGTATCGGCGGCGTTCAACGCTCCGTTGGCCGGGATCGTGTTCGCCATTGAGGAGCTGTCCGGCTCCTTCGAGCAGCGCACCAGCGGTACCCTGATTCTGGCCATCATTCTCTCGGGGGTGGTGGTGCTGATGATCAACGGCCATTACAGCTACTTTGGCCATCCCCAGGGCGATCTGGAACTGACCGCCAACTGGCTGGCCATTGGCGTGGTGGCGCTGATTTGCGGCTTGCTGGGCGGTTTGTTCAGTCGTTTGCTGATCAGCGGCAGTCGCTGGCTGACACCGCACGCCGTCAGACATCCGTATCGGGTAGTATTCCTCTGCGGCGTGGTGTTGGTGGCTCTGGGGCTGCTTACCGGAGGCGCCACCTATGGCAGCGGGTACGAAGAGGCGCGCAGCCTGCTGGATGGGGAGCATATTGGCGACTGGTCCTTCCCGCTGGCGAAAATGGGCGCGACTCTGGTGTCCTATTTCACCGGGCTCCCCGGAGGCTTGTTCTCGCCCAGCCTGGCGGCTGGCGCCGGCATTGGCAGCGCCGTGAGCGGCTGGTTCCCGGAGGCCTCGGTGGTCGGCATTACCGTGGTGGCGATGGCGGCGTTTCTGGCCGGCGTGATTCAGCGGCCAATCACTTCCTTTGTGATTGTTATGGAACTGACCGGTAACCGACATGATCTGCTGTTGTCTCTGATGGTGGGCGCGTTTTTGTCCGCCGCGGTGTCGAAGCTGGTATGGTCGCGTCCATTATACGATTCCCTGGCGGAACGCATGGCCAACGGTGCGGGGATGGCGGCGGAGGGGAGGCGTCCCGCGAGTGAGGACAAGGCGGTCTGAGGGCCTGTTCAGGCTCTATTCGCCGACGCGCCGGAGGTTCCTGTTTACCCGGTAGTACCCGGGGTAGCGTGTCGTTGGGTCGCGATCCCGACTGTACGCAGTTCTCATTCCGCATGGGCTGGCGGCAACAGATCTTAAACAGACTCTGAGTTGCCGGGCCGGATGGCCCTGCCTATTATTTTCCCGTTCCGGTGGCCTGAACGGTCAGGAGCTCGGGGGAATTATCTATTTTGGAGCATTCTATGGCCTTGGCCGAAACGGCAAACAAGCACGGGGCACGCATCGCTAATGGCGATAGCGGGTTGTGGTCCTGATGGCGAAGTGGGGCGTGAAGAACCGATTGGACGATGTGGTGCTGGTACCGGTCAGCCCCTCCACCCAGCGGCGGCGGCGTTTGCTGGCGGGCCTGGCGGTATCGTTACTGTGCCTGGTGTGTCTGGTGGGTGGCGGCGCTTTGGTCTGGTGGTACGGTGTGCCGGGGCTGTCGGTGATCGCCGGCGACACTCGCGAAGGCGAGGATGACGGTCCCGCCCGGCGCTCTTTGCACCAGGTCAAACAGGAGTTGGATCAGGCCCGGAAGGAACTGGCGGTGTACCGTACCGAAGCTCAGGTGGGGGAGCAGGCGCGGGAGCAATTGCGCCAGGAGATCCGGGGCTTGCGGGATCAGCAGGCGGAATTGGAACAGGCGGTCTCGTTCTACAAGAATGTGATGTCCCCCAGCGATGAAGATCACGGGTTGGTGGTGCAAAAACTGGAACTGAGCCCCGCGGAGGGTGAGCGGCGGGTGCGTTATCGCCTGGTGCTGGTACAGACCGGGGAAAACCGTGATGCTTTGTCCGGCCGCGTCAGTTTCACCCTGCGCGGCAGCCGCGAAGGCGAAGCGTTCACCGCCGATGCGGCTGATTACCTGGAAGAGCACAGCGAGGACAGGTTTCAGTTCCGGTATTTCCAGGAGCTTTCGGGTATCGTAACGGTGCCCGCGGAACTGCAGGTGTCATCTCTGGAGGTGACCGCCACGGCATCCGGGCGAAGGACCGCGCAGTCGGAACAGCGACTGCCTTGGTAAGGTTCCTGGGGGAGTGGGACGTGTTCCGATGCGCCCCGGCAAAACGATAATCATCAGGAGACAACGGTGTTGGGTCGAGACAAGAAAGGCAATAGTCAAGGCTTTCGCGACCACACCCTGATCGCCGCTAGTGCCCGCATCTTGGGGGATGTGGAATTCACCGGTGGCCTGCATATTCAGGGGGAAGTGGAAGGGAATATTCGTGCCGGTGATGACGGCGGACAACTGATCATCGGGGAGACCGGAGTGGTGCGTGGCGAGATACAGGTGCCACGGGTCACCATCAATGGCAGGGTGGAGGGCGACGTCAGCGCCGCCGAGCATCTGGAACTGGCCAGCAAGGCGTCGGTGGACGGCAACGTCTACTACATCATGCTGGAAATGGTGATGGGAGCCCGGGTTAACGGTAAGCTGGTGCGTATGGACGAGGAACGGCGGAATCTGCCGGCTCCCGGGCAAAAAGCCGGAAAGCAGGTCGAGGCGGATCCGGCGGAAACCGTCTGAGCCATCGGGCCTGTCGCGGTCTGACGCGTGTCGAGTGGCGAGATTCCTGGCGAGAGCGCAGTCGCTGTCAGCGATGGAGCGGACTGGTGGTTTCCGTGTTGGCCCTCGGGTGTATTGATCCGGGGGCGTCGGAACGATTCCGGTGTGACGGGTGACGAAGGGGGGGGGGGGGCTTGCTATTCTTGACTAAAACACTCAGGTATTGGACCATGCTCGCCCTGGATATGAAGTGATCATGATGAGCGAATCCGCACCTATTACCCTGACCGAACGCGCGGCTCAGAAAGTCCAGGAGCTGCGTGATGACGAAGGCAATCCCAATCTGAAGCTGCGGGTGTACATCACTGGCGGCGGTTGTGCGGGATTCTCCTACGGTTTTACTTTCGATGAGCAGGTTAACGACGACGACACCTCGGTGGACCGGGAGGGCGTGACCCTGCTGGTGGACGCCATGAGTATCCAGTATCTGGATGGCTCCGAGGTGGACTATGAGCAGGGGCTGATGGGTTCCCGGTTCGTGGTCAATAATCCCAATGCGGCCACCACTTGCGGTTGCGGTTCGTCCTTCTCTGTGTAAATCTCCCAAGGGCAATCGCCGTGCGAGACACTCTTGGCGGATCGTCATAAAACCGTCACCAAACAGTCAAATCATTGTCTCCACGGGCATGGATGCTGGAGGCATGATGATTCAGCGACCCAGTTTCCAACGTATGACCGCCGCCGACGTGCGTGCCATGTGCTGGTTGTCCAAACAGCCCCGGGCCGCCCGTTGGGCGAAGGTGGCGCGCCTGGTTTCCCGTCTTGGCGATGGGCCCCTGTATGTGGTGCTGGTGGCTCTGGTCTGGACTTTGCTGGATGGCATCGGCACGGTGTTCGCTCAGGCGGCGGCGATTGCCTACGTCATTGAGGTGCCGGCGTTCATGCTGCTGAAGAATCTGATTCGCCGCCCACGTCCGGCGGACAGCGTGGAAGCCCTTAACGCCTTCATCAAACCGGCGGACCGATTCAGCTTCCCGTCGGGGCACACTGCTGCGGCTTCCGTGATGGCCACCCTGATTTGTGTCTTCTTTCCGGCACTGGCGCCCATGGCCGTGTTGTTCGCTCTCATGGTGGGTGCTTCACGTGTACTGCTGGGCGTGCACTATCCGACGGATATCCTCGCTGGCGCCACTCTGGGCGTCTCGTCCACGCTGAGTGCGCTGTGGATTCTCGGGAGCGTGTAATCAGGGGAGTGTGAGCTGGCCAAGCACCGCGGCCCGGCTGGCTCCGGTAACGGACGGTGCATTTCCCGTTTCCCCTTCGATTCTGGCCCAGGCCAGCCAGGCAAAGGCGCTGGCCTCCACCCAGTCCGGATGCAGACCAAAACCCTCGGTGGAACGTACTGGAATTCCAAGCAGCGTGGAAAGGCGGGCCAGTAAATGCTGGTTGTGAGCGCCCCCTCCGCAGACCAGCAGCTGTTGCGGCGCGAAATCCTCGACGGCGTCGGCGATGCTGCGGGCGGTCAGCTCCGCCAGGGTGCTTTGGACCTGCTGAGCGTTGGCGTCCGCCGGCAAATGCCGCCGCAGCCAGTCCTCGTTGAAATGCTCACGGCCGGTGCTTTTGGGCGGAGGTAGCTGAAAATAAGGGTCGGCCAGCAGGGCGCTCAGTAGATCCGGCAGGAGGGTGCCGCCGGCCGCCCAGGCGCCGGATTGATCATAGGGTTCGCCCTGGTGCTGTTGCACCCAGAGGTCCATCAGAACATTGCCGGGGCCGGTGTCGAAGCCGCCAATCAATTCCCCTCCATCCAGCAGGGAGACGTTGGCCATGCCGCCGATGTTGACCACCGCGACCCGTGGCGCCACCGCCCCGAACAGCTGCTGATGGAAGCGGGGAACCAAGGGGGCTCCCTGGCCGCCGAGCACCATGTCTTTATTGCGGAAATTGCTCACCACCGGGATGCCGGTGTGGACGGCGAGGGTGTCCGGGCAACCGAGCTGAACGCTGAAACCCGGATCGCCGGGGCGATGGCGGACTGTCTGGCCATGACAGCCGACGGCGTGGATTTGATCAGGTTGGTGACCGGACCGGGCCAGCAAGGCCCGCGTGGCGTGAGCATAGGCATCGCCGAGCCGCCGATGAAGGCGGCCGGCTTGATCGATCTCATCCGGGCCACCGCGACACAGCCTCAGGATGTCGTCACGCAAGGTGTCGGGTAAGGGGAAGCCCTGGTGGGTGAGGAGTTGGAAATCCCGCTTGCCGATGCGGGCCAGCACAGCGTCGATGCCATCGACGCTGGTGCCGGTCATCAAACCGATGTAGAGCCCGTCACCGGACATCGCTGCGTGCCAGGGTGGCGGCGCCGGCGAACAGGGTCATCTGCGAGTTGATTCGACGCACCTGGGTCAGGTACTGCTCCTTGTTCCCCGGGCTGACGCCCTGTGCCTTGGGCAGAGGGACGGTTTGCGGGTTGCGATGCGTGCCGTCAATGCGGAACTCATAGTGCAGGTGCGGGCCGGTGGCGAGGCCGGACGAACCCACATAGCCGATGGTCTGGCCCTGGTTGACCCGTGTGCCCACGCGAATGCCCTTGGCGAAGCCCCGCATATGGGCGTACAGAGTGGTGTAACGACGGCCGTGCTGAAGGATGACCACATTGCCATAGCCGCCTTTCACACCGGCGAAGATCACCTTGCCTTTGCCCGCGGCCTTGATTGGCGTGCCGGAAGGGGCGGCGTAGTCGGTGCCCTTGTGCGCGCGGATGGTGTTCAGTACCGGGTGACGACGCCCCGGGTTAAAGCCGGAGCTGATGCGGGAAAACGCCACCGGGGTGCGAATGAAGGCCTTGCGCATGGAGTTACCCTCGGCGTCCAGGTACGCCATGGCGCCGTCTTCATCCTCATACTGATAAGCCGTGAGGTGGCGGCCCCGGTTCCAGAACTCGGCGGCCAGAATGTCGCCTTCGCCCACTTTCTCGCCGTCCAGGTACAGCTCCTCGAAGAGCACGCGGAAGCGATCTCCAGGGCGAATGTCGAGAACGAAATCCACATCCCAGCCGAAGATGTTGGCCAGTTGCATGGTCAGATTGTCGCTCATGCCGGCGGCCTGGCCGGCCAGGAACAGAGAGCTGTTGATGGTGGCATCGGCGAAGCGGACGCGGCGCTGGTACTCGCGCTGCTCGCTGCTGGCTTGCCAGCTACCGTCCCCGGTAAGGGTGGCGGTAATGGTCTGAATCCTGGAGGGCTTGTATTTCAGAGCCTGCAGTTCGCCCTGGTCGTTGAGCAGAACCTCGAAGGTCTGGCCGGGGCGGATATTCTTGAGGTCTCGCAGGCGCTGGTCGCCGGTCACCAACCGATGAACCTGAGTGGCGGTGACGCCGCGGTCCTGCAGCAGGCGGCCCAGGGTGTCCCCCGAGGCCACGGTGATGGTTTCCCATTGAGGGGCAGGCTCGGCGGGCGTCGGTTCGGAGGCGAGTTCACTGGCCGGTGTGGCGCTGGGGGTTGCCGCCGGGCCCGGCTCGGCGGCGGTTGGCGGATTGCCAGCGGCTTCGAGGTTCAAATTCAGGGTCTGGGGGCGTTCGGGTCGACTCTCTCCGGATTCCGGTAACAGGGTCACAAGGGTGACGATTAGAACAAGGCTTCCGGAGAGCAAAAGGTGGGTGCGGGGAAAGTGGCGCACCGATCGACCGAGGGCGGATATATGTTTTCTCATGCTGTAAGTAGCGCTCTGAGTTTGTGCCGCCTGAGGCGATGAAAAAAATATTGCAGCAAAGATACCTGTCTTTATATGTCTTTTACAACTATTCCAAGGTGCTACAATGCCGCGTTTCAAACAGACTGGTGTTATTGGAGCACCAGCTAGTGGCGCCGGTTCCCTGACTTTCGGGCGGGAAAAGAGGCGCGAATATGGAAAGGCAGAGGCAATCGATGACTGATGTGGATCAACAACTGGCGCTGATTCGCCGGGGCGCGGATGAGATTATTCAGGAAGACGAGCTGCGGGCTCGTCTGGAAAGCGGGCGCCCACTTCGCATCAAAGCCGGCTTTGATCCCACTGCTCCGGATCTGCACCTGGGTCATACCGTTCTGATCAATAAACTCCGCCATTTCCAGGATCTGGGGCACCAGGTGATCTTCCTGATCGGTGATTTCACCGGAATGATCGGGGATCCCTCCGGAAAAAGTGTCACCCGGCCGCCGCTCAGCCGTGAGGACGTGCTGCGCAATGCGGAGACGTACAAGGAGCAGGTGTTCAAGATTCTGGACCCGGACAAGACCGAGGTGGCGTTCAACTCCTCCTGGATGAGTGAGCTGGATGCCGCCGACATGATCCGCCTGGCCAGTCAGTACACGGTGGCGCGGATGCTTGAGCGGGACGATTTTGATAAGCGCTACCGTGGTAACCAGCCGATTGCCATCCATGAATTCCTCTATCCGTTGGTGCAGGGATATGACTCCGTGGCGTTGCGGGCTGATGTCGAGCTGGGTGGGACCGACCAGAAGTTCAATCTTCTGATGGGGCGCACGCTGCAGAAAGGGCATGGCCAGCCGCCACAGATCTGCCTGACCATGCCGCTGTTGGAGGGGCTGGACGGGGTGCAGAAGATGTCCAAGTCCCTGGGTAACTATGTTGGCGTTACCGACGCGCCCGGGGATATGTACCGCAAATTGCTGTCTCTGCCGGACGCTCTGACCTGGCGCTACTACGAGCTGCTCAGTGCCGTGTCCAATGAAGAACTGGTCCGTTTGAAGGCGGAGGCCGGGCGTCTGGGGAGTCCCCAGGAGGCTAAAAAGGCGTTTGCCCTGGAGATGGTGACCCGTTTTCATGGTGAGGAAGCGGCGCGGACGGCGCCATCCTCCGCGGGTAACCTTACTGCCCTGGGGGATATTCCGGAAAACGTGCCGGAGGTCGAGGTGGCTTTGGGCGATGAGGATGAGGTGCACATCGTGCCGTTGCTTCGTCTTGCCGGGCTGGCCCAGAATGGCAAAGCGGCCAAGGACGTGTTCGGGCGTGGCGCGGTTTATGTGGATGGCCAGCAGCTGACCTTGGAGCGCAGTTTCAAGCGCGGCGAAAGTGCCGTGATTCAAGCCGGTAAGAAGAAGATCGCCCGGGTCACGATCACGTGATTCCGGGGGCGGAAAGCCCGGGTTTGGCTGAAAAGTAGGCGATCGAAAGTTTTTTTCAGGAAAGTTCAAAAAAAGGTTTGACAGGAAAGGCGCGATCCGTAGAATGCGCACTCCTCGACGGGGCAACAACGCAGACGCGGCCCCGCAGTTCTTTAACAATCAGGCAAGCAAACGTGTGGG
>NZ_AQPF01000067.1:0-15250 GCF_009846745.1 Alcanivorax xiamenensis
CGTCCGGCGTCCGGCGTCTTAGTTCCTGTCTGGCCGCTCCCGTTCGAATTGCACCGGACTGGGCCGTTTCTTCAGGCGTCGCTGCAGGGTGCGCCGGTGGATGCCGAGGGCGGCGGCGGCGTGGCGGCGTGGGAGATGTTGCCGCCGTGGGCATCCAGCACCCGTTGGATATGCTCCCATTCCAACCGTTGCAACGAAGGCGGAGAGTCTGGCAGGGATTCCATTTGCGCCGGGTCGCGCCGCAGCGCGTCAAGAATGTCGCCAGCGCCGGCGGGTTTGGTGAGGTAATTGTGGGCGCCGCGGCGGGTGGCGGCGACGGCGGCGGCGATGCTGCCGTAACCGGTCAGCACCAGAATCCGGCATTGGGGGAAATGCGTCAGGAGCGGGGTTATCAGATCAAGGCCGTTGTCGGCGCCCAGATTCTGGTCCAGTACCGCCGCGTCCAGGGTGGGCAGGGAGGCCATGCGCTCACGCGCCTGTTCCGCGTCCGCGGCCAGGGTCACGCTCAGGCCATGACGTTCCAGCGCCCGGCGGGTCTGTGTCGCCAGTAACTCGTCGTCTTCCACCAGCAGCAGTGTTTCAAGTTTCATAGCCGCTCCAACGGATGCGGGCCTGGGTCCATTGCCGGCTGAATTCCATTTCCAGCCGCGCGTCCAGATTCTCCAGGGTGCTTTCCACCAGCGCGAGACCAATGCCCATTCCTTCGCGGCCGGGACGCTCGGGGTGATCCGGACCGTCATCGCTGATCTGCAAATGCCATCCCGTCGGTGCCGTGCTCAACTCAATCGCCAGCGTGCCGGCGCCCGCGTCGATGGCGTTGTAGCCGAGATTGGCGAGTACTCGGAACCAGTCGCTGGCCTGTTTGAGCACGGCCTCGCCGGGACCCTGATGGCGGATTTCCAGGGTTGGTTGCAAGTGTCTCAGGTGCAGGCGCAGGCGGTCGATCAGAGCGCTGAAGTGGATGTCCTCGGGGACGTCATGGTGATCGGCCCGGCGCAGTTTGCCGGCCACTTGCCGGGCCAGCGCGTGGATCTGTTCCAGGTCGGCGCGGGTGGGATCGGGCAGCCCGGGCTCTTGCAGGGCGTTGTCGCTGATCATCACCAGGCTGCTCAACGGCGTGTTGAGTTCGTGGGCCTGATGGGCCAGCGTCGCCGCCACCTGATACATGCGCTCGCGGCGACCTGCCAGTTCCATGGCTTTCTCCTGCTGGCGTTGCTGCTGGCGAGTCAGTGCCTGGATTACCTGGCCGAGGATGGACAGTGTCACCGCCAGCGCCGCGAACGCCACCGCCATGCCGATATTGTGCAGGGCGCTCAGTTCCCGGGTCAGCGCGTGCAGAGCGGTGTGGGGGGCGGGCATGTGATGCCACTGGCTCACCGTCATGTAACCGGTCAGAGCCAGAATCAGCACCACGCCGTTGGCCATGGGCGGCAGTGTCATGCCGGCCATCAATACCGGTACCAGTAGATAGAAGGTCATCGGATTGCTGGCGCCGCCGAACAGTTGCACCACGGCGAGAAACAGCATCACGTCCATGGCCAGTTCCACCGCCAGCAGTCGCTGTTGTGGACGGGGGTCCAGGTTCAGCGTCAACAGTGTCAGCAGGTTGGGCAGCAGCAGCGCGCCCAGCCATAGCAGCGGGGTGAGCGATAGCGGTATCAGTGCCGAAAACTGGCGCAACACCAGCAAGGCCAGCGCGAGGGCGATCACCAGCATCGCCCGCAGCCAGAGCATGCGGCGGCGCCAGACTACGTAGGGAGGCAATCCGGTCATGGTCGCGATTGTACCTGGACCGGCGTGGAGGAGGTGCGGCTTTTTGCCACCGCCATCCCTGGCGGTGGCCCTGCGGGCCGTCGTTGGCACGACGTCGTGAATCGTTCCGGACGATTCTTTTGCCACCGCCATGGATCCGGGTGCCTCATGCCGAGGGAGGGGAGCCGCCGGCTCTCCACGAGCTTTGACACTGGCTTCGAATCAACCCTGCTACGAAGCCGCCGTGGGAGCTGAGCTTGCTCGCGAATTGCGTGTCGATGTCGCGTACAAGCGAGCAGGCCCGAACCCCTGGGAGGGCGCCGGCTCGTGGATCGTGATCAGCGTGCCAGGGCTTCGCTTCAGCCGCCAGCGCGTTCCAGCACGGCGATGTAGTCGTCGTTCTTGCCGTGGCCGCGCATCACCTCGATCAGGGTCCGGCCCTTGTCGTCCTGGGCGCGCGGGTCCCGGCCCTGCTCGATAAAGAAGGCCAGGAAACGCTCGAAATCCTCCACGCGCAGGGCGCGATAGGCGCGCACCAGCACATGGAAATCGGCGTTCTCGCCTTCCTCGGGAGGCAGGTCCAGAAACAGTTTGATTTGCTCGTCGGTCATCGGCTCGCCGATGACTTTGCGTTTGTCCTTGCGTTCAGCCATGTCGTGTCACCTTGGGAATGCCGGTACGGAGTTGGCTCCGGGGGCGGGGGATTATAGGGCGTTGGGAGACGACTCGCATCTGCCGCGCGGAACGGGAGGGGAAGAAAGATAAAGGGAGGGAAGGAAAGCCTGGCCGCGAGACGTCCCGGCCAGGCCAGCGGATCAGCCCGCCATATCCTTGAGTTTTTTCAACGGACGGACTTTCACCATGGTGCGGGCCGGTTTGGCCGCGAAGGTGGTTTCCTGACCGGTGAACGGGTTGATGCCCTTGCGGGCCTTGGTCGCCGGCTTCTTCTGAGTGACGACTTTGATCAGGCCCGGCAGGGTGAACTGGCCGGCACCGCGCTTCTTCAGATGACCTTCCATGACCACGGCCAGCTCATCAAAGACGGCATTGACGTCTTTTTTGGTGAGGCCGGTGGTTTCACTGATCTGAGTCACGATCTGGGTTTTGGTCATCGGCTCGGCGATGGCTTTCACTGCTCGGGCCTTGGGAGTGGAGCTGGCGGTTTTCTTCACCGCTTTTTTCTTTGCAGCCATAGGATCGTTTACCCCTGTGTTTGATGACTTCCTGGAGAAGGTTGTTGAGTTGCTTCCCTGTCAGGGTACCCCTGGACTGCCTGACTCAGAGGCACGACTGAGCTGGTGCGCAGTCAGTTATATGCCAACGTTTCCCGACGTACAAGGCGTCTGGCACCTATTTTTTGCGGTGTTTGCCGTGCTTTGCCCGCTTTTTACAGATTAGTGGCCAGGCCGGCACCGAAAACGGGCGTTGCCGAAGCGCATGCCCCGCTTTCCGGCAACCCCGTCCGATGGCTCTTCACGCGCCGGATGGCATGGCCCGGCCGCCCTTGAATCGCTATACTAGCCGCCTTTTTCGGGCCCTGCCGGTGATGGGCCGGGGTCGGCCAAAACGAACTCAAGACTGGACTGTGGACATGCGAAGCCATTATTGCGGTGATTTGCGGGCCTCCCATGATGGGGAGACAGTGGAACTGTGCGGCTGGGTACACCGCCGCCGCGATCACGGCGGGGTTATTTTCCTGGACGTGCGTGACCGCACTGGTCTGGTGCAGGTAGTGTTCGATCCCGACACCGTGGACGCCTTCGCCCTGGCCGACAAGGTTCGTGGCGAATACGTGCTGAAAATCACCGGTCGGGTGCGGCTGCGTGACGAGGCAGTGCGTAATTCGCGCATGGCCACCGGCGATATCGAAGTACTGGGCAAGGCGCTGACCATTCTCAACGAGGCACAGACGCCGCCGTTCGAACTGGACGAGTATTCCGCCGCCGGTGAGGAAGTTCGGTTGAAGTACCGCTATCTGGACCTGCGCCGGCCGGAGGCGTTGCAACGGTTCCAATTCCGCTCCCGGCTGACTCACGCGGTGCGGGGTTTCCTGGAACAGGAAGGCTTCATGGACGTGGAAACGCCGGTGTTGACCCGGGCCACGCCGGAAGGGGCGCGGGATTATCTGGTGCCCAGCCGTACCCATGCCGGCAGCTTCTTCGCGCTGCCGCAGTCCCCGCAGCTGTTCAAGCAGTTGCTGATGGTGGCCGGTTTCGATCGCTACTATCAGATCGCCAAGTGCTTCCGTGACGAGGACCTGCGCGCTGATCGTCAGCCGGAATTCACCCAGATCGATCTGGAAGCGTCCTTCGTCGAGGAAGAGGACATCATGGGCGTGGCCGAGCGCATGGCCCGTACTCTGTTCCGTGAGTTGCTGGATGTGGAGTTGCCCGAGTTTCCGCGCATGACGTTCGCCGAGGCGATGCGCCGCTACGGTTCCGACAAGCCGGATCTGCGCGTGCCGATGGAACTGGTGGACATCGCCGATCTGATGGACGGCGTGGAATTCAAGGTGTTCGCCGGCCCGGCCAAGGATCCCAAAGGGCGGGTGGTGGCATTGAAAGTGCCTGGCGGCGCCGATCTGTCCCGCAAGGAAATCGATGAATACACCAAATTCGTCGGCATCTACGGCGCCAAGGGTCTGGCCTATGTGAAGGTCAACGACCTGGCCGCCGGCGCCGAAGGGCTGCAATCCCCGATTCTCAAATTCCTCACCGAGGACGCCATCAAAGGCATCCTGGAACGGACCGGGGCCGCCACCGGCGATCTGATCTTCTTCGGTGCCGACAAGGCCAAAGTCGTTAATGAAGCGATAGGCGCCTTGCGGGTCAAGGTTGGCCATGAGCGTGGTCTGGCCGAGGGCGACTGGAAGCCGCTGTGGGTGGTGGACTTCCCCATGTTCGAGGAAGAAGACGGCCGCTATTATGCGCTGCACCATCCGTTCACCATGCCCAAGTGCGACCCGGAGGAATTGAAGAGCAATCCGGAAGGCGCGCTGTCACGGGCCTACGATATGGTGCTTAACGGCACCGAGCTGGGCGGCGGTTCCATCCGTATTCATCGCCCGGACATGCAGCAGACCGTGTTCGAGGCGCTGGGCATCGACGAACAGGAAGCACGCGAGAAATTCGGTTTTCTGCTCGATGCGCTGAAATATGGTGCGCCGCCCCACGGCGGTCTGGCCTTCGGCCTGGATCGCATGGTGATGCTGATGACCGGCAGTGATTCGATTCGTGAAGTGATCGCGTTCCCGAAAACCCAGACCGCGGCTTGCCTGATGACCAACGCGCCCTCGCCGGTGGACAATCAGCAGCTGCGTGAGGTGGGTATCAGCGTTCGTAAAGACAATAACTAGAGCGCCAGCAGGCTTGCACGCAACACGCCGGCACGCTGAAACCGCGGGCCTTGATGAACGGCGTGCAAGCGTGCCGGCGTGTTGCGTGCAAGCGGAGGTTCTCCATGGCAGGTCATAGTAAGTGGGCCAATATCAAGCACCGCAAGGCGGCTCAGGACGCCAAGCGTGGCAAGATCTTCACCAAGCTGATCCGTGAGATCACCGTGGCCGCCCGCATGGGCGGCGGCGAGATCAACGATAACCCGCGTCTGCGGGCGGCGGTGGACAAGGCGCTGACCAACAACATGACCCGGGACACCATCGACCGGGCGATCAAACGTGGTGCCGGCGGTGACGACAGCTCCAACATGGAAGAGATCACCTACGAAGGCTATGGCAAGGGTGGCGTGGCGGTGCTGGTGGAAACCATGACCGACAACGTCAATCGCACCGTGGCCGAAGTCCGTCATGCCTTCTCCAAGTTTGGTGGCAATCTCGGCACCAGCGGCTCGGTGGCGTTCCTGTTCACCAAGCGGGGTGAAATTTTCTTCGAGCCCGGAGTGGACGAAGAGAAGCTGATGGAGCTGGCCCTGGAAGCCGGCGCCGAGGACGTGGAAGAAAACGACGACGGCAGTTTCCTGGTGGTGACTGCCGCGGACCGCAGCTTCGGCGATGTGATCGATGCGCTCAAGGCGGGTGGCCTGGAGCCGGTGGATGCCGAGGTGACCATGCATCCGTCAACCAGCGCGGAGATGGACGCCGACACCGCCGAGACCGTGGGCAAGATGGTGGACCACCTGGAAGACCTGGACGACGTGCAGAACGTCTATACCAACGCGGAGTGGCCGGAGCAATAACAGACGGCATTCACGCCTGCACGCAACACGCTTGCACGCCATGCTTGCCGGCCCAGTAGCGAGACGGGAAGGGCTGATTGCTCGGCAAGTCAGTCATCGCCGGTACGCTATTGCTTGGGGTTTTGCGTGCAAGCGTGCTGGCGCCCGTACGCTTGTACTGGACATAAGAACAGCGGAAAGGTTATATGAGGCAGGTAACGGCTACCTGCCTTTTTATTAGGTCATTTATGACAATTCTGTTAGGCATTGATCCCGGCTCCCGGCACACCGGTTACGGTGTCATCGAGCAACTGGGCAATCGCAGCCGGGCCTTGACCTTCGGCACCATCAGTACCAGCGGTGAGGAGATCGCGCCACGCCTGGGGCAGATTTTCACCGGGCTGAGCGACCTGCTGACCCAATACCAGCCGGAGGAAATCAGTATTGAAAAGGTCTTCATGGCGCGCAACGCGGATTCCGCGCTGAAGCTCGGGCAGGCCCGGGGCGCCGCGTTGGCGGCGTTGGTGCAAAGCGGTGCGCCGATATTCGAGTACTCCGCCCGCCAGGTGAAGCAAGCGGTGGTCGGGCGGGGTGGTGCCGAAAAGGTTCAGGTGGCGGAAATGGTCCGGCATTTGCTGGGTTTGGACAAGCGCCCGCAAGCGGATGCCGCCGATGCGCTGGCCATCGCCTTGTGCCATGCGCACATGCGCGTATCAATGGCGCGTATCGCCGGTGCCAGTGCGGTAAGACGAAGACGGATACGATGATCGGACAACTCAAAGGACAACTGCTGGAAAAAAGACCGCCCTGGCTACTGTTGGATGTGGGCGGCGTGGGCTACGAAGTGGAAGCGCCGATGACGGTGTTCTATGACTTGCCGGAAGTGGGGGCGTCGTTGACGTTGCACACTCATTTCGTGGTTCGCGAGGATGCCCAACTGCTATATGGCTTCAACAGCCGGTACGAGCGCGAACTTTTCCGCAGCCTGATCAAGGTTAACGGTGTCGGCCCGAAAATGGCGCTGGCGATCCTTTCCGGTATCGAAGCGGATCGGCTGGCTGCCTGTATCCGTGATCAGGATACAAGCTCCCTGGTGAAAGTGCCGGGTATCGGTAAGAAAACCGCCGAGCGTCTGGTCATCGAGATGTCCGACCGCCTGGATAAGCTGGAAGGCGCGCCGGCGATGCCGCCGGGGCTGGTGTCACAATCCGGCGCCAGTGGCGTGCGCGACGACGCCGTGGCGGCGCTGGAAGCTCTCGGCTATCGCAACAAGGACGCGGTGGCGGCGGTGGCTCGCGCGGCGGAGGCTGGAGAGGAGACCAGCGAAGGTCTTATTCGCCGGGCTTTGCGTGGTCTGGCAAAGTAACTAAAGCGTGACGCCCGGACACCACGACCCTGAAGCAGGCTGCTCAGGCCCTATTAAAGAAGGTGTAATGTCACCATGGACAATGATCGCCTGATTTCCTCCAACGCTTCGGATCCCCGGGAAGACCAGCAGGACCGGGCGATCCGGCCCGCCAACCTGGCTGATTACAACGGTCAGCCCAAGGTCCGGGAACGGCTGGAAATCTTCATCGACGCCGCCCGCGGGCGCGGCGAAACCCTGGATCACACCCTGATTTTTGGACCGCCGGGGCTGGGGAAAACCACGCTGGCCCATATTATCGCCCGGGAAATGGGCTCGGAATTGAAGTCCACCTCCGGCCCGGTATTGGAAAAAGCCGGGGATCTGGCCGCCATCCTCACCAATCTGGAGGAGGGGGATGTGCTGTTCGTGGATGAGATCCACCGTCTGTCACCGGTGGTGGAAGAGATCCTCTATCCGGCCATGGAAGACTTTCAACTGGACATCATGATCGGTGAAGGGCCGGCGGCCCGTTCCATCAAACTGGATCTGCCGCCGTTCACCCTGGTCGGCGCCACCACCCGCGCCGGGTTGCTCACCGCGCCGTTACGTGACCGTTTCGGTATCGTTCAACGCCTCGAGTTCTATAACGTCGACGACCTCTCTCGTATTGTCGCCCGGTCCTGCGACATCCTGGCGATTCCCGTGGATGACGATGGTGCCCGGGAGGTGGCGCGCCGCTCCCGGGGCACGCCGCGGATCGCCAACCGGCTGCTGCGGCGGGTGCGGGACTATGCCGAGGTGAAGGGCGACGGTCGCATCGTCGGACCGGTGGCGGAAGCGGCGCTGGATATGCTGGAGGTGGACAGTCATGGTCTCGACGGTACCGACCGCCGGTTGCTGAACATGATGATGCATAAGTTTGATGGCGGGCCGGTGGGGCTGGACTCGTTGGCGGCGGCGCTCAACGAGGACGCCGGAACCCTGGAAGAAGTGGTGGAACCCTATCTGATTCAGCAGGGGTTCATACAACGCACGCCGCGAGGCCGGCAAGTGACCAACCACGCCTGGCGTCACTTTGGGTTGCGTCGCCCGGGAAGTGATGGGGATTTGTTTAATGACTGAAAAATCTTCGACGGATCAGGACTTTGTCCTACCGGTGCGGGTCTATATCGAAGACACTGACGCCGGCGGTATCGTCTATTACGTGAACTATCTGAAATTCATGGAACGGGCCCGTACCGAGTATTTACGCTCCCTGGGTTACCAGCATTACGGGTTGTCCGAGGAGAACTATCAATTCGTGGTGCATTCCTGCCAGGTGCGCTATCACAGTCCGGCGCGTATTGATGACGCCCTTGGCGTCACCGCAGGACTGCGCCACCTGGGCAAGGCAACGCTGTTGTTTGCCCAACAGGTGCGCCGCGGAGAGCAGCTTCTGTGTGAAGCGGAAATCAAAATAGCCTGCGTCAGTGCCGACGGTATTCGCCCGAAAGCGTTGCCGGCGCCGCTGTATCAAAGATTCAAGGCCGAATATCGAGGAGAACGGGCCAATGATTGAAGCCTCCGACATGTCCATTGCTTCCCTGGTGCTGCATGCCGGGCCGGTGGTGAAGGCGGTAATGCTGGTGTTGCTGTTCGCCTCTCTGTTCTCCTGGTATGTGATCATCACCCGCTACCGGGTGTTGAACCGGGCGCGGAAAGCGGGGCAGGCATTCGAGGAAAAGTTCTGGTCCGGCGGTGATCTCGCCTCGCTATACAATCAGGTGCGCAAGAAGCCGGATCCGGACTCCGGCAGCGAAGCCATTTTTCGTGCCGGCTTTCAGGAATTCGTACGCTTGTCCAAGACCTCCCGCGACAGTGACGCGGTCATGGACGGTGCTCAACGGGCCATGCGCGTGGCGATGCAACGCGAGGAGGCGCGGCTTTCGCGCTATCTGCCGTTCCTGGCCACGGTGGGCTCCACCAGTCCCTATGTCGGTTTGTTCGGCACCGTTTGGGGCATCATGCATTCCTTTCGCGCGCTGGCCAACGTGACCCAGGCCACTCTTAGCGTGGTGGCGCCGGGGATCGCCGAGGCGCTGGTGGCCACCGCCATCGGCTTGTTCGCGGCGATTCCGGCGGTGGTGGCCTACAACCGCTACGCTGCGCTGACCGATTCGCTGATGGGTAACTGCGAAGTGTTCGCCGAGGAATTTTCCGCTGTTCTCCACCGCCAGGCCCATAGCCGGGAGGAGTAGATCGTGGCCCGATATCGACCTGCTTCAGGCATGCGCATGCGCGCTCCACGCAAACTCTCCTCGGAGATGAACGTGGTGCCCTACATCGACGTGATGCTGGTACTGCTGGTGATCTTCATGGCCACCGCGCCGATGATGACCCAGGGAGTGTCCGTGGACCTGCCTCAGGCCAACAGCGCGCCGCTGCCAACGGAAAATGACGAGCCGGTGATGATCGCGGTGGCCGCCGATGGGGGCTACTACATTAATGTCGGTGACGATAGTGAAGCCGCCACTGATCTGGAAGCCTTGACCCAGCGGGTTATCGCCATTCACAACGAGAAGCCGGAAACCCTGTTTCTGGTACGCGGTGATCAGAACGTACCGTATGGCAAGGTAGTGGTACTGATGTCGGAGCTGCAAGGCGCCGGCGTCACCAAGCTGGGCCTGGTGACCGACCCGGCGGAGTTGCCATGAGTGATCGCGGGGTAGGCGCGGGGTTGTCCCTGTTCCTGCACCTGTTGGTGCTGGGCATGGTGTTGTTTACCTGGACCTCCGAGCCGGAACTGCGCCGTCCCCCGAAAATTCCCCCTCATGTGATGGCGGTGGTCACCGATCAGACCGAGCGGGCAGCGGCACCCACCCGTCCGGAGCCGAAGGAAGAGCCGCCGGCGCCCAAGCCGCGGCCAAAACCCGAACCGAAACCGGAGCCCGAACCGAAACCGGAGCCCAAGCCGAAACCGGAGCCCAAGCCGAAATCGGAGCCTAAGCCGAAATCGGAGCCTAAGCCGAAATCGGAGCCCAAACCCAAACCGGAACCTAAGCCCGAGCCCAAGCCGCAGCCGAAACCCGAGCCGAAGAAACCGGAGCCGAAGCCGGAACCCAAACCGAAGCCGGCACCGCCACCCAAGTTCGAGCAGCCGGACATGGAGGAATTGCTGGCCCGGGAACGCCTGGAGATGGCGCGACAGGGCAAGAAGCAGGATCGGGAAAATCCTGGCAGCGGCGATCCGGACAGCAAGGTGGAACAGGAAACCGCCAGCTATATTGATGCCATCTCCTCGGCGGTGGCCAAGCGCTGGCGTATCCCCGGCAACTACCGTAACCGCAACGACATCAGTACCCGGATACGTATCCGTATGGTGCCTGGGGGTGACGTGGTCAACGTGGAAGTGGTCAAGTCCAGCGGTTACCCGGACTTCGATGATTCCGTGGTCAAGGGCGTGCAACTGGCCAGCCCTCTGCCGGTGCCGAAAGGTGACGGTTTTGAAGCGTTCCGAACGCTAGTGCTCGAATTCGAACCTGGAGATGCCAAATGAAGCGACTGATACTGGCCCTGGTCCTGGCGACACTGACGGTGGCCGCGCGGGCCGAGCTGTTGATCAAGGTGACCGAAGGGCGGGTGGATGCGGTGCCGATCGCCATCGTGCCGTTTGATGGAGACAGCGAGGCGCCGGAGCAGGTGTCCGCCATTGTTGAGGCGGACCTGCACCGTAGTGGTCAGTTCAAGCCGTTGCCGGTCAAGAACATGCTCAGCCGGCCACACACCAAGGATGCGATCATTTACCGGGATTTTCGTGTGCTTGGCCAGGAGTATCTGGTGATCGGCCATACCAAGCCGCGCGACGACGGTCGCTATGAGGTGACTTACGGCCTGTATGACGTGGGCCGCCAGCGGGAGCTGTTCAGTGAAAGCTACAGCCCGACCAAAGCACAGTTACGGGATGTGGCTCATGCCATTTCCGATCGCATTTATGAGGAGCTCACTGGTATTCCCGGGGCTTTTTCCACCAAGATTCTCTACGTCACCCATAACCGTGGCGCCAAGCTTCCGTATCAGCTGCAGTACGCCGATGCCGATGGCCACCGGGTGAAGACCATCCTGTCCAGCGGCGAGCCGATCATGAGCCCGTCCTGGTCTCCGGATGGCAGCAAGATTGCTTATGTATCCTTCGAAAACAACGGTAAACCGAACATTTATGTGCATGATCTGGCGTCCGGGCAGCGCTCGGTGGTAAGCCGGGAGCGGGGTATCAACGGTGCTCCGTCCTGGTCACCGGACGGCCAACGTCTGGTGATCACGTTGTCCAAGGACGGTAATCCGGAACTGTATATGGTCAATGTGAGCGGCGGCGGGTTGACCCGGCTGACGGACAACTACGGTATTGATACCGAGGCGCGCTGGATGCCGGATGGGGAACATGTGGTGTTTACATCCAGCCGCTCCGGCGGCCCGCAGATCTACATGCTCAACGTTAATGACCGCTCCGCCCGGCGGGTTTCCTTCGAGGGTAATTACAACGCCCGCCCGGATGTCACTCCGGATGGCCGGTATCTGGTTTACGTACATCGTCGCAATGGCAGTTTCAACGTCGGTGTGCAGGACCTGCAGAGGGGTACGTTCGATATTGTGACTCAGACCAATATGGATGAGTCACCCAGTGTTGCGCCTAATGGAAGTATGGTAATTTACGGTACGCAACGTCGCGGCACGGGGGTCCTGGAGGCCGTATCCATCGATGGCAGAGTCAAGGTAGAGCTGCCGTCGAAGGAAGGGGAAGTCAGGGAACCGGCCTGGTCGCCGTTTCTGTAGATGCTGACTCGCATCTCAGGTGTCTGGCCCAGGGTGAGCCACGCGTCAGCGTAGTCACTGACGGGCCGGGGACGGATGCGGAGGTTTCTCCATAAACGGGTCTCAGTGTTCGAAATTACAGGAAATTAATCAGGAGTTTTGTCATGCGTTCATTCGTCAATCCTTTGTTTGCCGTCATTCTGGCCGGTGTTCTTGCCGCCTGTTCCAGCACGCCCACCGAGCAGGACACGTCCGCCACGGACACCTCCGGCATGGATTCCCAGACCGGCACCACTCAGCCGGTTGAGCGTCCCGAGTCCACCCGTCCTGACACCAGCAGTGTTCCGCTGACCGCGGATAACTTCCATAACCATCCGTCCAACTACGACGGCACCACCGATACTCGTGTGATCTACTTCGCATTTGATAGCAACACCGTTCCGGCGGCTGCTTTCGAAACCCTGCGCGCTCACGCGACTTACCTGAAGAACAACGCCAACGCCAAGCTGCGCCTGGAAGGCCACGCTGATGAGCGCGGTACCCGTGAGTACAACGTTGCTCTGTCCGAGCGTCGTGCTCAGGCGGTGCAGAAGTTCCTGCGCGTTCAAGGCGTATCCTCTTCCCAATTGGAAGTGGTGTCCTATGGTGAGGAGAAGCCGGCCGCCTTTGGTCACAGCGAAATGGACTGGGCGAAAAACCGTCGCGTTGAACTGAACTACGTGTCAGGCCGTCCGTAAGCCATGATGTTTAAGCAGGCCATCCATAGACTCGGAACACATGGGGTTATCGGTGCCCTGCTTACGGGGGCCGTGATTACTGCGCAGGCGCAGACCGGCCCTCTGTCCGTGGAAGACCGTGGCGGTTCCCGCAGCGGTGCTCGCACCGTCACCGCGGAACCCGCTGGCGGTGATGACGGTGTGATCATGCTGATGCAACAAATGCAGCAGTATGAGGAACAACTCCAGGATCTACAGGGCCAGATCGAACGTTTGCGCCACGAGGTGGACCGGCTCAAAGCCGCCGAGCGTGAGCGCTACCTGGACCTGGATACCCGAATCAATGCTCTGGTGGAGAACACCGCGCCGGCCCCGGCCGACGAGGACGCCACCGGGGAGGATGGGCAAGGTGAAGGGCCGGCGGATCCGCAAGCGGATCGCCAGGCCTACAACGACGCTCAGCGCAAACTGCTGGAGCGCGACTTCGAAGGCGCCGTATCGGCCCTGGAAGCCTATCTGGAAGAGTACCCGAACGGCAGCTACCGTCCGCAGGCCCATTTCTGGCTGGGTGAATCCTACTCCAATCTGAAGTCGCCCAGACTGACCCAGGCCCGGGAGCAGTTTTCCAAGGTGGTGGATGATTATCCCGATCATGACCGGGCGCCCACCAGTCTGTACAAACTGGCCAGCCTGCAGGCTCGGGGCGGCAGTACCGTCCAGGCCCGGGATACCCTGAAGCGTTTGCTCAAGCAGTATCCGGACTCCTCCGAGGCGGAACTGGCCAAGGCCATGCTCAAGCAATTGGGCAACTGAACCGCCCGCCCGGCGCCGGGGAGCCCCCCGGCGCCTTCCCTATGTTAGAATGCGCGCC
This sequence comes from Alcanivorax xiamenensis, assembly GCF_009846745.1. NCBI lineage: Bacteria > Pseudomonadati > Pseudomonadota > Gammaproteobacteria > Oceanospirillales > Alcanivoracaceae > Alcanivorax > Alcanivorax xiamenensis. The sequence goes on from NZ_AQPF01000067.1 coordinate 13,646, forward strand.
ATTCCGGGGCTCGATCCCGACCCCGAATAATTCCGCCCTGTTCCGGGCGGCCATCCGTATCCGCCAACAATGAACATGAAGAGCCGCGGCGCAACCCGTATTCACCGCCGGTCAGGAGCCACAGTGGAACTGCGTATCACCGAGATTTTTCATTCTCTGCAGGGAGAAGCCCGCAGCGTGGGACGGCCCACCGTCTTCGTGCGGCTGACCGGCTGCCCCCAGCGTTGCGTCTGGTGTGATACGGAATACGCCTTTCAGGGCGGGCAAAAGTGGTCGCTGGACGATATTCTCGAGACCGTGGATGGCTACGGCGCCGGCTACGTCACCGTGACCGGCGGGGAACCGCTGGCGCAGCCCAACTGCCTGCCGTTGCTGACGCTCCTTTGCGACCGGGGCTATGAAGTGAGCCTGGAAACCGGCGGCGCCATGGACATTGCCGGGGTGGACGAGCGCGTCTCGGTGGTGATGGATCTGAAGGCGCCGGGCTCCGGCGAGCAGCACAATAACCGGTTGGAGAACATTCCTCTGCTGCGGTCGAACCATCAGGTGAAGTTCGTGCTGGCGGACCGTCGCGACTACGACTGGGCCCGCTTCATGCTTGATCAGCACCAGTTGGCGCGGCGGGTGTCCGATGTGCTGTTCTCGCCGGTGCAGGGCCAGTTGGCGCCACGGGACCTGGCGGACTGGATCGTGCGGGACCGTTTGTCGGTACGCTTCCAGATCCAACTGCATAAATTATTGTGGAACGACGCTCAGGGGCGCTGACGCCCGGGAACGATTATGACGGAGAAGACAACATGAGCACCGCCGTGGTACTGCTGTCCGGGGGCTTGGATTCCGCCACCTGTCTGGCCATGGCACGGGCTGAAGGGCACCGCTGTCACACCATCGCCTTCGACTACGGCCAGCGCACCCGCTCGGAATTGAAAGCCGCTGAGCGGATTTCCCGCGCGCTGGGCGCGGAGTCCCACCGGGTGATCGACCTGGGGCTGGGTAACATCGGCGGTTCCGCGCTCACTGACCATGACATCGCGGTACCCGAAGACGTGGCGGAAGAAGAGGGCGACGGCATTCCGGTGACCTATGTGCCGGCGCGCAACACGGTGTTTCTGTCGCTGGCGCTGGGCTTGGCGGAAGTCCTGGAAGCCGATGTCATTTATATCGGCGTCAACGCGGTGGATTATTCCGGCTACCCGGATTGCCGGCCGGCGTTCATCGAAGCGTTTCAGAACCTGGCCAACCTGGCCACCAAAGCCGGCGTGGAAGGGCATCCGATCCGGATCGCCACGCCGTTGATGGATTTGTCCAAGGCGGATATCGTTCGGGAAGGGACCCGGCTGGGGCTGGATTATGGTCTCACCGTGTCCTGCTATCAGGCCGACGACGAGGGGCGAGCCTGTGGACGTTGCGACAGTTGCCGGCTGCGCCGTCAGGGCTTCGAGGAAGCATTGGTCAAAGATCCGACAAAGTATCAGGGGAAGTAAAAAAATCCCGGTTTCCCCCTTGTCATGCCGAAATAAATCCGTATTATTTGCGCCTCGTTCGACGGGTCGTTAGCTCAGTTGGTAGAGCAGTTGGCTTTTAACCAATTGGTCGTAGGTTCGA
>NZ_AQPF01000068.1:0-15046 GCF_009846745.1 Alcanivorax xiamenensis
CGGCGTCCGGCGTCCGGCGTCCGGCGTCCCCAACAAACCGTGCCCCCTTGAAATCCTGGTCGCCAACCCTATTCTGCTCCTATCCCAAAACCGCACTCGACAACAAAACGGAGACCCCCTCGATGAGCAGTGACCGCGAGACCCGTGGTTTTCAGGCGGAAGTGTCCCGCCTGTTGCATCTGATGATTCACTCCCTGTACAGCAACCGGGAAATTTTCCTGCGCGAACTGGTATCCAACGCCTCGGACGCCTGTGACAAGCTGCGTTTCGCCGCTCTGGATCACCCGGAATGGCTGGAGGAAGACCCCGAGCCGGCCATTGATCTGGCGGTGGACGCCGACGCCGGCACCCTGACCATCAGCGACAACGGCATTGGCATGAACCGCGAGGAAGTGGTGGAGAACCTCGGCACCATTGCCCGCTCCGGCACCGAGAAATTCCTGGCCAGTCTCACCGGTGATCAGAAGAAGGACGCGCAACTGATCGGCCAGTTCGGCGTCGGTTTCTATTCCGCGTTTATCGTCGCCGACAAGGTCACCGTGGAAAGCCGCCGGGCCGGAGAAAGCGCGGAACAGGGGGTGCGCTGGGAAAGCGATGGTCAGGGCGAGTTCAGTGTGGAAACGCTGACGGTACCGCGCCGTGGCACCCGTATTACCCTGCATTTGCGTGACGACGCCAAGGACTTCGTCGACACCGGCAAGTTGCGCGGCATAGTACGGCAGTATTCCGACCATGTGGCCTTCCCGATCCGCATGGCGGTACCGGCCGGTGACGAGAAAGCCGGTGACGAGAAGGAGGAGGGCGCCACCGAGCTGGAAACCCTCAACTCCGCCACCGCCCTGTGGCAGCGCCCCCGTCAGGAGATCAGCGACGACGAATACAAGAGCTTCTATCGTCATGTCAGCCATGACTTCCAGGATCCGCTGACCTGGAGTCACAACCGGGTGGAAGGCAACCTGGAGTACACCAGCCTGTTGTACGTACCGCCGCGGGCGCCGTTCGATCTGTACCACCGGGAAGCCAGCCGGGGGCTCAAGCTCTATGTTCAGCGCGTGTTCATCATGGACGACGCCGAGCAGTTCCTGCCCTTGTACCTGCGTTTCATCAAAGGCGTGGTGGACGCCCCGGGGCTGCCGCTGAATGTCAGCCGTGAGTTACTGCAGGACTATGGCCCGGTGCGCAAGATCCGCGCGGCGCTGACCAAGCGGGTACTGCAAATGCTGCGCAAACTCAGCGGCGACCAGGACGCTTACGATACCTTCTGGCAGCAGTTCGGCCAGGTGCTCAAGGAAGGGATCGGCGAGGACGGCGATAACCGCGAGGCCATCGCCGGTTTGCTGCGCTTTGCTTCCTCCACCTCGCCAACGCCAGGGAGCGTGGGGCTGGATGATTACATTGAACGCGCCGGTGAGGAAAACAAGCGCATTTACTATCTGCTGGGCGACAGCCTGAGTGCCGCGCGGAACAGCCCGCACCTGGAAGTGTTCCGCAAGAAAGGCGTCGAGGTGCTGCTGCTGGCCGAGCGGGTGGACGAATGGATGATGGGCTTCCTTACCGAGTATAAGGGCCGCACCCTGGTCAACGCCGCCCGTGGTGAGCTGGACATGCCTGGAGACGACACCGACGAAGCGGAACAGCCGAAGCAGGACGCACCGGTGCTGGGCCGTCTGGGCGAAGTGCTGAACGAGCAGGTGGAAGCGGTGCGCGCCACCGCGCGGCTGGTGGAATCCCCGGCCTGTCTGGTGCTCGGCGCCGACGAACTGGGCCCGCAGATGCGCATGATGCTGGAAGCCGCCGGCCAGCCGGTGCCGGAAAGCAAGCCGATCCTGGAGGTGAACCTGTCCCATCCGTTGATGCAACGCATGGCGGAACTGGAGGACAGCGATACCTTTGCCGAACTGGCTCAACTTCTGCTGGACCAGGCGCTGCTGGCGGAAGGGCAGTTGCCGAAGGACCCGGCGGCCACCGCGCGGCGCTTGAATCAACTGCTGCAGGATCGCGCGGAGAGGGCGTGAGAAAAGAGCGCCGGACGCCGGACGCCGGACGCCGGACGCTAAAGTCAAAACCCGGGGCAGCGGGCATTGCAGGAATAAAGAATTGCCGGGAGCAATTTTTAACGTTGCTGTGCGACGGCCTGAAGGGTGACCGCCAGGGACGGCGGTCATAAAAAGGTTCTTCGCGGTTTAGCGGGAAGGGTCGCTCCGGCGGGGGGCTCCCGTATTGCCCGGTTACCTCGAAGACCTCCCTTCAGAGGTGGCTACAGCGCCGCTGTGGGAAGCTTGCTGGCAAGCGAATCGCCAACGGCTCAGGGCATTCGCGGCCAAGCGGAGCGCCGTCCGGGCCGCTTCCCACAGCGGTTTCGTGGCATGATCCGTGGGAGGCCAGCTTGCTGGCGAATTCCGGCCCTCTGGTGTTGGGATATTCGCTTGCCAGCAAGCTTCCCACAGCGGCTTCGTGGCATGATCCGTGGGAGACCGGCTTGCTGGCGAATATAGCGGCTTGATAGCCCCTTCCGTTACAGACCCGTGCCCATGATTGAAGCGCCGTGTCCCGCCAAACCGCGATGAACCAAAAAAAGCGTTTTAGTGCTTGCCAGGGCGTTGGGTCTGGTTTTGCATTATCGGCGTCCGGCGAGCACCCGATGGTGGAAAGATCCGGCCCAGGCTCTTATGATGCCGGAAATTCGCGGCTTGGGCCCTGGGCCCGCGCCGCCGGACAAAGGATGCCCTGCATGACGCAACATACGGCGGCCATTCTCGGTGGTGGCAGCTTCGGTACCGCCATGGCCAGTATCCTGGCGGAAAACGGCCACGACACCCGGCTCTGGGTACGTGATCCGGAAACCGCCGCGGCCATCAATGAGGATCGCGAGAACCCGCGCTACCTGCCAGGGCAGGCCCTGCCGGCCGGAGTGGTGGCTTCCGAGAGCCTGGAAGAGGTGCTCAAGGGCGCTGATCTGGTGTTCGTCGCGGTCCCCAGCAGCGCCTTTGTCGAGGTCCTGGGCCAGGCCCGCCACTGGGTGCCGGACGGTACCATCGTGGTCAGCTGCACCAAGGGTATCCTGGAGGATGGCTTCCTGCTGATGAGCCAGGTGTTGCAGCGGGAATGGCCGCACACCCGGGTCGGCGTGCTCAGCGGCCCGAACCTGGCACGCGAGATCGTCGAGCGCAAGTTCACCGGTACCGTTATCGCCAGTGGCGATGAGCAACTGCGCGGCACTATCCAGAAAGCCCTGAGCTGCGATTACTTCCGCGTCTACGACAACCCGGACCTGTACGGCGTGGAGCTGGGCGGGGCGCTCAAGAACATCTACGCGGTGGCGTCCGGCATGGCGGCGGCCATTGGTGTCGGCGAGAACAGCCGCAGTTTCATGCTGACCCGGGCCCTGGCGGAGATGAGCCGCTTCGCCGTGGGATTGGGCGCCAATCCGCTGACCTTCCTGGGGCTGGCCGGGGTGGGCGATCTGATCGCCACCTGTTCCTCGTCGTTGTCCCGCAATTACCGGGTTGGTTACGAGTTGGGGCAGGGCAAGTCGCTGGAGCAGGCGGTGGCGGATCTGGGACAGACCGCGGAAGGGATCAACACCATCAAGCTGGTGGCGGAGCGGGCCAGGGAGCTGCAGGTTTACATGCCACTGGCCACGGCGCTCTACGACATTATTTACGATCATCAGCCGCTGGAGACCATGGTGATACGGCTGATGAGTGGCGAACACAAACACGATGTGGAATTCAGTTTCCACGGAGCCTCGTCTTGAGAGTTTACCTGTGCCGTCATGGTGAAGCGGTGGCCAAGGCCCCCACTGACGCGGAGCGTCCGCTGACCGAAAGGGGCCGGGCGGAAGTCTTGTCCCTGTGGCAAACCTTGCGTGAGGAAGGGGTAAACGTGGGGCGGCTGGTGGCCAGCCCCTACCGGCGCGCGCAGCAGACCGCGTTGTGCATCGCGCAGGCGTTTGGCGGCATGGAGCAGGAATCCTGCGGTTACCTGGTGCCGGAGGCCCAGCCGGAGCGGTTTCTGGAATGGCTGATGCTGCAGCCCGAGCAGGAAGACCTGGTATTGGTCAGCCACATGCCCCTGGTGTCCTTGCTCACCGCCATCTGGATTGGCGAGCCGTGCTCCCGTCCGGCGTTCCGGGTCGGTTCGGTGGCGGCGCTGGATGTGGACGTGGCCGCCGCCAATGGCGCCCGCCTGCTGTGGCTGCGAGGGCCGCAACGGCCCTGCTGACAATTCGCCACCAGGCAGCTTCCCTCAGAGAAGGACTACAAAACTGCTGTGGGAAGCTGGCTTGCAAGCGAATATTGCCAACGGCAGGGAAAACAATTCGCTGCCAAGGCAGCTTCCCACAGAGAAGAGCTACGAAGCCGCTGTGGGAGCTTGCTTGCAAGCGAATATCCCAAACACCGGGAAACCGATTAAAACCCAGAGGCAGTAGCGGCCGATCAACCGGGACTCGCTTCCATTACTGCCCGGCTTTCCGTTCGCGCCTCTCACGGCGCGCTTTGCGGGCTTCTTGTCGGCGTTTCTCCTCGAGCATGCGCTCATCCGCTTCCTCGTGCTTCCAGTGCTGCACGGCGATTTGCGCCTTCACTTCCTCGAGAATATCGAGCAGAGTTTCGCGTAGCAGCGTATTCAACTGCTGCTGTTGGCCGCCGCTGGCGGTACGGATCAGGTCGTTGATCAGGTGGTCCAGCCGTTCGCGGTTGGCTGGCGCGCTGATGTCCTCCACCAACTGATCCACCAGCGCGTCCCCGGCATCACGCACGGTATCGCCAAGCAGGGCGACGGCCCGGGGACCGGCCACCGGGATCGCCGCCAGCCGGCGGCCCGCCGGGGTGCGGTTCACCGCCTCATTGGTGAGATGGCTGAGATAATCACCAAGCTGGTCCCGGTATTGATCGTGACTGCGCCGGGTGGCGTCGGCGATGCGCCCGCCGAGATAGTCCACCAGTTCGTCACGGCGTGGCAGCAGCACATCCTGTTCGATGCGATGCATCAACTGGCCGCCGCTGACGATCTCCCGCTGGGCGCCTTCCAGAATGTTGATCACCACCCGGTCGGAAATCTCCTCCACCAGGATCCGGTAATACTTGAGCACGGTGCGGCCCAGATAGGTCTCGGTGAAGTCCACCACGCCCCGCTTTTGCAGCCGGTACATGAGACTGATCACACGCAGAATCCGCAGCCAGCGGAAGCTGCCCACCGGGATGCAGCCGAGCAGATCGTACCAATGCGCGAACGGGTAAAAGAACCAGCGGTGGTAGGTGCGCCGGCCGATGGCGAAGCCCCAGCGGATCACGAATTCAGTGAGGAAAACCGCCACGAACCAAAGGTCGATCTCGAGGAAGTTGGCGTGCACGGTGTCCCGGTAGAAGCCGAAAAACGCCGGCGACAGGAATTGCAGGAACTCCTGCACGGCGGGAATGCGGAACAGCCAGTCGAACAGAATCAGCCCCAGATTGAGCAGGATCAGGCCGATCATCGCCAGATCGACCAGATAGCCCAGACTGTCCAGGTCCAGGCGCAGCCGTTTCAGGTTCAGACGCACATTCATGAGATCGGATCGAAGCGGCTCCACACCGGGCAGTGGTCGGAGGGTTTCTCCATGGCGCGGATATCGTAATCCACGCCGCTGTCCTTGAGCTTGTCGAGCAGTGGCCGGGTGGCCAGAAGAGTATCGATGCGCAGACCCCGGCGCGGATCACGATGGAAGCCCTTGGAGCGGTAATCGAACCAGGAGAACACATCGTTGGTCTCGGGGTTCAAATGGCGGAAAGTGTCCACCAGGCCCCAGTCCACCAGCCGCTGCCACCATTCACGCTCTTCCGGCAGGAAGCTGGTCTTGCCTTCGCGCAGCCAGCGCTTGCGGTTGTCCTCGCCGATGCCGATATCGAGATCGGTGGAGGAGATATTGAAATCGCCCATGATCACCAGTTGTTCGTCCGGCTTGTGTTCGTTCTCAAGATACCGTTGCAGATCCTCGTAGAACTTCTGTTTGGCCGGGAACTTGGTCGGGTGGGAGCGATTCTCGCCCTGAGGAAAATAGCCGTTCAGCACCGTCACCGGAGCGCCATCGTGATCTTGCAGACGGCCGATGATCATGCGTCTTTGCGCGTCCTCGTCATCGCCGGGAAAACCGTAGCGGATATCCGCCAACGGCTCACGGGTAATCAGGGCGACGCCGTAATGCCCCTTCTGACCAAAATAATAGGGGTGATAACCCATGTCCCGCACCGCCTGTTCAGGAAACTCGCTGTCCTGCACTTTGGTTTCCTGCAGACCGATCAGCGCCGGCTGGTACTTATTGATCACCGCTTCCAACTGATGCAGCCGGGCGCGAATACCGTTGATGTTGAAAGAAATCAGAGTCATGCCTTTTCCTCGGATCGTTACTCGGCCGCTGGCGGCCGTCGGCCATCGGGGCATTGTACACGAGCGGACCTGCGTTGCGTTGAGCGTCCGGCTGACCGAATTCGCCCCCCATGATGTCGTAATCGGTCCATGTGTTTCCCGGCCGGTGTGGCTATGATGTCCGGCTTTCCACGCTGGTTCTGAGGTTCATGCATGACGGATACCGATAACACCGGTGACGCCGGGCGTAAAACCACGCTCGCCTTCGCCCATGCCAACGGTGTGCCCGGCCACAGTTACGACACCTTCCTGGCGCCGCTGGCGGAGCACTACGATGTGCGGATTATCGAGTGTCTGGCGCACGATAAGCGCTTCCCGGTGGACGCCGACTGGAAAAGCCTGAGCCTGGAACTGGAAGCGTGGATGCGGGATCTGCCCAAGCCGCTGATTGGTCTGGGCCATTCCATGGGCTCGGTGCTGATGTTTCACGTGGCCCAGCGCCACCCGGACTGGTTCAAGGCGTTGATCATGCTGGATCCGCCCATGGCCAACGGGTTTCGCGGCGTGGTCATGCGCGGCATCAAGGCGCTGGGCCTGCAGGACCGGTTCACCCCGGCGGGCCTCAGCAAAACCCGGCTTGATCATTGGGACAACTGGGAGGATGTGGAGAGCTATTTCGGCTCCCGTGGTTTTTTCAAGGCGTTCGATCCGCGTTGTCTGCGGGATTATCTGCGGGCCGGTCTGGAACGTCACGGTGACGGCTGGCGGTTGCGCTTCCGCCCGGCCGTCGAAGTGGCGATCTTTCGGGAGGTGCCCACCGGCCTTACGCGCATGCCCCGTCTCAAGGTACCCGGAGCCCTGGTCACCGGCCAGGACTCGCCGCCGCCGTTCCATCACAGCGGCGAGCGTCACGCCCGGCGTCATCGTCTGCGCCGGCTGTTCTCGCCCGGGGGGCACATGTATCCATTGCAATACCCGGAGCGCACCGCTGAAATGGTGCGGGAACTGATTGTTGAACTGACCGGAGCCGACCATGCCCCCCATGCCGACAACAAGAACACCTGAAGAACGCCGCTTCTCCGCCTATGGGCAGACCCTGGCGGCGCTGTATTGGGACGGCGGGCATGGGGACGCGGAGGGGGAACCGATCCTGGCGCTGCACGGCTGGCTCGACAACGCCGCGTCCTATCTGCCGCTGTCCGGGTATCTGGACCGGCCCATGGTGGCGTTGGACTTCGCCGGCCATGGCCATTCCGAACACCGCCCGGCGGAGCTGGCCACCCATTATGTGGATCACGTGCGCGATGTGCTCGCCGTGGCCGACCAGATGGGCTGGGGCCGTTTCGTGTTGATGGGGCACTCCATGGGCGCTGGCGTGGCCTGCCTGTTCGCCGCCACCTTCCCGGAGCGGGTCAGCAAGCTGGTGCTGATCGAAGGGTTGGGCCCGCCCGCCACGCCGGCCAGTGACGTGGCTGGCACACTGCGCCAGGCCATCGACCAGATGCATTCGCTGCCAGAGAAGCGCAAGCCGGTCTACGCCGCCCAGGACGACGCCGTGGCGCTGCGCCGTCAGGCGCTGGGCGGGCTTGATACCGAATCCGCGCGGCTGCTGTGTGAGCGGGGACTGGTGGCGGTGGAAGGCGGCTGGACCTGGCGTACCGACATGCGTTTGCGAATTGCCTCCTCGGTTCGCTTCACCGAGGAACAGGTGGAAGGCTTTGTCCGTGCCATTGAAGCGCCGACCTTGCTGATCCTGGGGGAGAGCGGCCTCGCCGGTGAAGTGAAATTCGAACACCGCTTCGACTGGCTCCGGGACGCCCGCCGGGTCATCCTGCCGGGGCGCCACCATTTGCACATGGATACGCCCGAGCCGGTGGCGGCGGAGATCCGCGCGTTTCTGGACAATTAAACCCCCTCTGAAAAACACCCCATCATCCTGGCCTTGACCCGTACGTCACCCCGGACCAGATCCGTACGTCATCCCGGGCTTGACCCGGGATCTCCCTCTACAGGGGACATGGCCTGGTAGCCGGAGATGCCGGATCAAGTCCGGCATGACACAAGACCGGATCCGGCATGACGTTTTGCAGAGGCTCGTTAAAGCCGGGTAGGGCGATCGGGACCGGAGCCGATGGCATTTCGGTGAATCGACATTGTTGACAGTGACATTGGTCGATGTAAATTAGATTCCATCCAAGGCCTGTTCAGATGGAAGCCGACATGTCCACCGCCAAACAAAAAGCACAAGAACTGCACCGCGCGGCGGGCCATGCCCTGAAGGCCCGCCGTGTCCGCTTCGATTTTTCCGGGACGCCGCTGCACTGGCTGCCGGAAGACCCGTTTTCCTCCTACATGATCAATGGCATCCACTTGCTGCTGCCCGCCGGGGAACTGTGGTTCTGTCGCGTCTATAATCAGGCCCTGCCGCTGGTCAGCGATGATGCTTTGCGGGCCGAGGTGGAGGGCTTCATTCGCCAGGAAGCGATTCACTCCCGTGCCCACTCCGGTGCCCAGGAATATCTGCGTGGTCATGGCCTGAGTGTGGAGGAGTATGTGGCGCGGGTGGACTGGCTGTTCGGCACCTTTCTCGGTGACGCGCCGCTGGCGGTGCCGGCGCTGCGCCACTCGAGTCTGAGCCGCCACTGGCTGGTGCTGAGAGTGGGCATTATCGCCGCCATTGAGCATTTCACCGGCGTCCTCGGCCAGTGGGCCATGGACAACACCACCTGGGAGGCGCGGGGCGACGCCGCCATGGCCGACCTGTTCAAATGGCACCTGGCGGAGGAGGTCGAACACCGCACCGTGGCCTTTGATCTGTTCGATCATCTCTGCCGTACTCAACTGGGGTTCTACGTCAGCCGGCAGGCGTTGATGGCGCTGGTGTTTCCATTGTTCATTTATTTCATCTCCGAAGGCGCGCGCAGCCTGGCACGCCAGGATCCGGATCCGCGCGTGCGCCGGATCGGCCGGCTGTGGATTCCGCGACTGTTATGGCAGTTGCAACGCACCGGACGCCGCACTGGCAATGTGCCCACCTTCAGTTTTCTGGTGGTGGCCACCCTGCGCTGGGTTCACCCCGGCTTCCATCCCTTCTTTGAAGGGGACACCGAACAGGCGCTGGCGTACCTGGCGCGCTCTCCGGCCGCGCAGGCGGCGGTTTGAGTCTCTCTGGCACGCTGATTCGCTGCCAAGGCAGCTTCCCACGGGCCGAACCACGAAGCCGCTGTGGGAGCGGCCTTGGCCGCGAATACGCGACCATGCAAAAGCGTCAAGCCTCCGGCGTCTGGCGCTTTTGCACTTATGGGGCACTACTGGCTCACGGGCCCGCCATCAAGCTATCCGCTGGTCCGTTGAAGCTGCTCGAAACGGAGGCCGGCTTTGATCAGGCGCTCCAGCAACGGGTCCCCTAACGCCATCACCGGGGTGATGACACCGGTATCCTGGGGCTGGCCCGGATCCAGTGCCAGCGCCATGGCGGTTTCGGCGAGCATACAGGCGGTCTCGTCGTAGCCGGGATCGCCACCGGACACCTGGCACAGCACCTCACTGTCTCCACAGCGCCCGCGCAATCTCACCTGGAACCAGGAGCGGGCACGGGTGGCCGCGTCCGGGCCCTCGCCAGCCGGGCGGCTCCGCAGCAGCCAGCGCCGCAGCGGGCCGACTTGCGCCGCGCCGATCAGGGCGCCAACAGCGGCGGCACCGAGGCCGAGTTTGAGCGGGTTGTCGTTGGCCAGATAATGGCCGTAGCGGAATTGCGGCCCATAGCGGTCCAGCGCGCGGGCGGAGCGCAGCACCACCATCGGGTCGATGGTCGGCAGCGGCGCCAGCCAGCCCCCCAGATCCGTGTCATGTCGGGCCCGGAAAGGCAGAGTGGCGACCTGTCTCGGATAGTCCCGGCGCAGTTGCTCGTTGGCCCGGCGCAGGCTGTCTCGATTGGCGCCGGGGCGGGCGAAGGCTTCCACGGCGGAATGCCAGGTGCCGCCGGAAAACCGGGCCGAAGCGGTCAGTGCCCCTTCCACCGTTACCGGCTGGTCCAGCGGGCGGCCGTGGGCCTGGATCAGCCGGTTGATGGTGAACAGCACGCCGGCATCGTGGGGAATGGAGTCAAAGCCGCAACTGTTGACGATGGCACAGCCGGCGTCGCGGGCGGCGGCATGGTGCTCCAGCAGCAGGCGATTGACGAACTCCGGCTCGCCGGTGAGATCACAGTAGTGGGTGCCCTGGTCGATGCAGGCCCGCACCAGCGGTTCACCATGACGAACATAGGGCCCCACGGTGCTGATCAGCACCCGGGTCCTGGCGACCATGGCGGCGAGGCTGGCCTCGTCGTCACTGCTGGCGATCAGCAGGTCCGGCCGGTGACCGCGCTGTTCCAGGGCGGCGGCGATTTTTTCCAGACCATCGCGGTGCCGCCCGGCGATGGCCCAGTGGGCATTCCGGGGCAAATGGCAACTCAGGTAGCGGGCGGTGAGCCCGCCGGTGAAACCGGTGGCACCGTACAACACCAAGGCATAGGGACGTTCGTCGCTCATGCTGTGCCCGATCCTGTTCACAACGGGTATTCCAGTGTACCGTCCCCGCCGTTTCTGGCCCATCATAGAGTTCTTTGAACACAGGCTTTCTGGCCAATACGAAAAAACGTTCGGGAGATAACATGGAAATGACGGTGGAGCGCCGCTATCCGGTGGATGTGGAAACGTTGTATGCAATTCTCACCAGTAAGGCGTTTTTTGAGCAGCGTTACGCCTGGGGCAAGGTAGAGAACTATCGTTTTGATGCGTTTGAACAGACTGGTGACGGGGTGCTGATCCGCATCGTCCAGCCGATTGCCATCCGTGCCGATAAAATTCCTGGTTTCGCCCGCCGCTTTCTGCCCACCCAGGCCGATCTGACCACGGAGTTCCGTTGGCACCCCGCGCCGGAAGGCGGCTACCGCGCGGAATACCGCTTCGCCCTCGGCAATGTGCCGGTGAAAGTCAGCGGCACCATGACGCTGTTACCCGGCAGCGACGGCAGCGGCGAAGCCCGCCAGATCACTCAGGTGGCGGTGCGCTCCTCGGTGCCCTTGGTGGGCGGCAAGTTGGAGAAACTGATCGGCCAGCGTTTCGACCAGGCGCTGGAAGGGGACTATCGGCACACGCTGCGGTATATAAAAGAAAAGCAGTGAAGAGTTAATAGGGAACAGGGAAGAGTTAACAGTGAATAGTTAATAGTGAAAAGAAAGCGGCGTTGCGATGACGCAAAGGCCGTTTGCCGATCCGCAATAGTCCGCTTTTTTGTTTTTCCAATCAAAGAGGCCGCTCCCTGTCCCGGACGCGGCCTCTTTGATTTCAGTTACCGCCTTTCGTAGCACGCGCAACTATTCACTGTTCCCTATTCACTGTTAACCGCGTTTTTGCCATTTATGGAAAAAACGCATGGGATTGCGCCGTTTGCGGCGCCAGGCGCGGCGGGCTGTCGCTTGCGGGAAAATGTACAGCGGTCGTTTGGTGGCGGCGGTGAGGATATCCCGTGCCACCGTGTCGACGTCATCATCGGCACGTTGCATGGCCCGCTCCAGGCGGGCGCGGCTGAGTGGGTCAGCGCCGGTCAGCCGCAGGTGCAGGGTGCTGGGAAAGACGTCCGGGCAGGCCACGCTGACGGCGACATCGTAGTCGGTCAGTTCCGCTGCCAGCGCCTCGCTGAGGCTGATCACAGCGCCGCTGGCGGCGGCGTAGCTGCTCATGCCAGGTTGGCCGGTGATGCCGGCCAGTGCCGAGATATTGATCAGATGGCCGCTGTTCTGCCGTTTCATCATCGCCAGTGCTGCCCGGCACACATATACGGTCCCCATCACATTGGTTTGCCAGAGCTGCTGCCAACCGTGGTTACCGAGCGCTTCGAACGGGCCCGCATCGGCCACGCCGGCGTTGTTGATCACCACGTCCAGGCGCTCCCAGCGCCGCTGTATCCGTTCCATTGCCTGGCGGACCGCGCGTTCATCACTGACATCGGCATGCAGGAAGAGCACCTCACCGGTACGGCCGCGCAGAGTGTTGGCCAGGGTCTGCCCGGCCAATTCATCACGATCCAGCAGCGCCAGTCGGTAATCATCGGCGGCCACCCGGGCCAGGGCGGCGCCCAGACCGTGGGCGGCACCGGTGATCAGCATCACGGGGCGGTTCTGACTCACGGCCGGCGCTCGTGCCGGAGGTTGGATCTACACTGCATGGCGTTGGCCATCCAGTTGGCGCATGGGGGTTTGTAGCACGTTTTCCTCGCCTTCACTGCGGGCCAGCAGGACGGCGCCGACGCTGTCGCCCCACACATTCACCGCGGTGCGGCACATGTCGAGAATACGGTCGGTGACCAGAATCAAACCAATCGCCTCCGCCGGCAGGCCGATGATGCCAAGGATCACGGTGATCGCCACCAGGCTGGCGGCGGGGATGCTGGCGACGCCAATGGACGTGATCAGAGCGGTGAAGACAATGGCAAACTGCATGCCGAAGGAGAGATCCAGACCATAGGCCTGGGCGATGAAAATGGCGGCGGCGCATTCGTACAGCGCGGTGCCGTCCATGTTCACGGTGGCGCCCAGCGGCAGCACGAAACTGGCGGTGCGCTTGGAGACGCCGGAGCGTTTCTGCACGCAGTCCATGGTCAATGGCAAGGTGGCGGCGGAACTGGCCGAGGAGAATGCGGTCATCAGTGCCGGTGACATGGCCTGGAAATGGCGCCAGGGTGAGCGTTGCGCCAGCACCCGGATCAGCAGCGGCATCACCACGAAGGCATGCAGGAACAGGGCGGCGAGCACCGTGAAGAAGAACCACAGCAGCGGTTCCAGAGCGTCCAGGCCGGTGCGGGTGACGGTGGCGGCGATCAGACCGAACACGCCCAGCGGGGCGAAACGGATGATCAGCATGGTGATGCTGACCATCACTTCGTAGAACCCCTCGACCATGTTGCGCAGGGTGTCGCCCGGTGCGCCGGCCAGCGTCCGCAGGAAAAAGCCGAACAGCAGCGAGAACACGATCAGTCCCAGCATCTGGCCATCGGCGGCCGCCTGGACCAGATTGGGCGGTAACATTTGCAGCAGAATCTGAGTGAACTCGCCGGCGCCCCGGCCTTCGATTTTCTGCAGCACGTCCTGGGTGTTGGCGGCGAAGCCCAGCAGATCCCGGGCTGGCTCGCCGTCGATGATGCCTGGCGTGGTGATATTCACCAGCAACAAACCGATTAGAATGGCGATCAGGCTGGTGCTCATATAGAACAGCACTGTCTTGGCGCCCAGCCGGCCGAGGTTCTTGCCCTGGCCGACGTTGACCAGACCGCTGATGATGGCGGTGGTGATCAAGGGGACCACCAGCATCTTCAAGGCATTGATGAACAAAGTGCCGATCAGGTCATAGGCTTCGATAACGGCGATGCCCAGAATTCGGGTATCTTCACTGGTCACCCAGCCCGCCAGCCCGCCCAGAATCATGGCGAGAAAAATCTGGTGATGCAGTTTCATGGAGTGCCCCACTGCGTTGTTATTCTTACCCAGCATACCGGAGGAAACGATGGTGAGTGAAACCGCCTCTCGCCGGGTCAGGCCGCGCCGGAGGCGGATCGCGGCTCATCGATTCCGCACAGCGCCAGAATCTGCTGGTACTGACGATCCGTTATCTGCTGGATCGACAGCCGTGGGCGGGTCACCAGCTCCATGTCGGCGAACTCCGCGTGATCCCGGATGGTCGCCAGGGAGAGCGGTTCGGGAAAGTGGCGATGGTAACGCACGTCCACCTGATACCAGCGAGGCTCACCGGCGTGGCCGGCGGTGAACTGGGTGGGATCCGGATAGGCGTTGGACACCACTTCCGCCTCGCCAACGATGGCCGGCACCTTGCAACTGGAATGGTAGATCAGAACGCGATCACCGTTGCTTACCTCATCGCGCAACCGGTTGCGCGCCTGGTAGTTGCGCACGCCATCCCAGCCGGAGGTACCGTCAGGGGCGGCTCGCAAGTCGTTCAGACTAAAGGTGTCGGGTTCGGTTTTGAATAACCAGATGCGCATGGCTTCCTCATCAGTGTCCGCGAAGAAAAGGGCAGGCATGATCATTATGGACCACCGCCACGCCTTGCCCTTTTTCTTTACTACCTGCCTTTGGCACCAGCGGCAAGGGGGCGGTCCGTTTCGTCGGGAGGAAGCTCGTTGAGCAGACGGGTTCTGGCCTGCTCGAACGATAACGCCGTGGTGACGGTAAAAGCCGGCTTATTGAGTGTCAGCATCATGTGCGCGAAGGTCCGATTGAGCGCGCCTTCCAGCACGATGACCTTGTGCGCGGTGATCCGCGCGAACTCGTGGCCGCAGGCAAAGCGCGCGGCACGCATGTCGAGACTGCCGATGTTGCCTTGGTAGATGACTCGCTGGGGCTGGTCGCCATGCGCATGAAACAGCGCCAGTCGCTGACGGTAGATGCGCCACTGCACCGCCGGGTCCACATCGAGGCCGTCGGGTAGCTCGACCAGAGTCAGGGGGCCGTCCTGGCGGACGGTAAGGGAGGGCATGGGATTATTGCATCCTGCTTATTTTGGTTAACCTGATGAGAGTGGCGTAGATGGGCGCGGAAAATCAATCCGGTGAAAGTGCTATTAGGGGCCAGACGCCGGACGCTAAAGTCAAAACCCGGGGCCGTACTACGGGCACGGGTCTGTAACGGAAGGGGCTACCA
>NZ_AQPF01000069.1:0-14166 GCF_009846745.1 Alcanivorax xiamenensis
AGCGCCGTGTCCCGCTAAACCGCGATGAACCACAAAAAAGCCCGCCGAAGCGGGCTTTTCAACAGAACCTGCCGACAATCAGAACGCGAAGTGCTCGGCGTCCAGATCCATCATGCTGTCCACACCGCCTTCGATGGCCCCTTTGTGACCAGCAGTGCGCGGCAGGATGCGCTTGAAGTAGAAACGCGCGGTTTTCACCTTGGTGTTGTAGAAGTCCTCGTCGCCGGCACCGGCGGCCAGCTGTTCCTGGGCCTTGGCGGCCATCAGCGCCCACAGATAGGCCAGGGTCACATAGCCGGAGTACATCAGGTAGTCGACCGCGGCGCCGCCGGCGTATTCCGGATTCTGCATGGCCTGCAGACCAATCGCCTGGGTCAACTCGCCCCACTCGCGGTTGTAACCCGCCAGCGGCTCGATGAACTCTTTCAGGTCGGCGTTATCGGCGTTGGCTTCACAGAATTTGTGCACGATCTTGGTGAAGTTGCGCAGCGCCTTACCCTGAGTCATCAGCACTTTACGGCCCAGCAAGTCGAGCGCCTGGATACCGGTGGTGCCTTCGTACAGGGTGGAGATGCGTGCGTCACGCACGTTCTGCTCCATACCCCATTCGCGGATAAAACCGTGACCACCATAGATCTGCACGCCATGGTTGGCGGCTTCCAGACCGGCTTCGGTGACGAACGCCTTGGCGATCGGTGTCAGCAGCGCCATCAGATCGTGGGCGTATTCACGCTCTTCCTCGGTTTTACCCAGTTTCACGCTGTCGCCCAATTGCGCGCACAGGTACACCAGAGCACGGCCGCCTTCGGCGAACGCCTTGCTGGTCAGCAGCATACGGCGCACGTCCGGATGCACAATGATCGGGTCCGCCGGACCGTCCGGGTTTTTCGGACCGCTCAGGCTGCGCATGGCGAGGCGGTCCTTGGCGTAGGTCAGACCACCCTGGAAGCCCAGTTCGGCGTGGGCCACGCCCTGAATGGCGGTACCCAGACGGGCGAAGTTCATAAAGGTGAACATGCAGTTCAGCCCTTTGTTCTCCGGACCGATCAGGTAGCCCGTGGCACCGTCGAAGTTCATCACGCAGGTGGCGGACGCCTTGATGCCCATCTTGTGCTCAATGGAGCCGCAGGCCACCGCGTTACGCTCGCCCACGCCGCCATTACCGTCGGTGAGGAACTTCGGCACGATGAACAGGGAAATGCCCTTGGTGCCTTTCGGCGCTTCCGGCAGGCGGGCCAGCACGATGTGGACGATGTTCTCGGCCATGTCGTGTTCACCGGCGGAGATGAAAATCTTGGTGCCGGTGATTTTGTAGGAGCCATCGGCCTGGGGCTCGGCCTTGCTTTTCAGGATGCCCAGGTCGGAACCGCAATGCGGTTCGGTCAGACACATGGTGCCGGTCCATTCACCGCTGGTCAGCTTCGGCAGATAAGCCTGCTTCTGCTCGTCGGTGCCGTGAGCCTCAATGGTGGCCACGGCGCCATGGGACAGACCCGGGTACATGCTCCAGGACCAGTTGGCGGTGCCGGTCATTTCGGAAATGGCAATGCTGGCGGAACCGGGCAGGCCCTGTCCACCGAACTCCGGATCCCCACCCATGGCCGGCCAACCGCCTTCCACATACTTGGCATAGGCTTCCTTGAAGCCTTGCGGGGTAGTGACCACGCCGTCCTCGAAGTGACAGCCTTCCTCGTCACCGGAGCGGTTCAGCGGCGCCAGTTCGTTTTCCGCGAATTTGGCACCTTCCTCCAGGAAGGCGTTAAGCAATTCGCTGTTCACTTCTTCCAGGCCCAGCTTGGCGTAGTGGGCATCCAGGTCCAGCACCTCGTTGAGAACGAAGCGCATGTCGCGCAAAGGGACTTTATACTCAGGCATGTCAGGTCTCCCTGAAAACGGTCTGTCTGGGGTTCCGGGCGGGCACGCCCAAGGGCGCCGCCATCATTGAAGGGCCACAATCTTAGGTGACGGTGTCACCAGTGCCCACCTCTATTTGTGACCCATAAGTCAAACGACTGTTTGAATTCGCGCACGGGACTCCGAGGGCTGGTATAGTCGGCCCCGAACCATCATGACGATGAGGTATAAAGGCGATGATCGACCCCAATCTGCTCGACATTCTGGTCTGCCCGGTCAGCAAGGCCCCGCTGATCCTGGATGAGGAGGCCGGCGAGCTGAAATGCAAGGCCAGCGGCCTCGCCTACCCGATACGGGACGGCATTCCGGTGATGCTGGAAGAAGAGGCCCGCACCATGAGCGACGAGGAACTGAAAGGGCTTTGAGTCATCACCACCAACGAGGACGGGGTATGAAGCGCATTTTGCTGGCTTGTCTGCTGTGCGGCCCGCTGTTGGCCCAGGCGCAGGAAAGCACGGAAGAAGCCACCGAAGCCGCCGCGCGGGCGGCGGAAGCGAAACGCAATGAGTGTTTGCTTCGCGGTATTCAACAAGGTGACCGCTCTGTCACCCTGGAAGAGTTGCGCCGCTGGTGCGATCCACAGCAGCAGCAACGCAGTGCCCATGAGGATGCTCTGCGCGGCCGGCTGGCACTGGAGCGATCTTCCCTGAACAACCCCTTCGCCATTACGCCACATCGCCGTAACTACCTGATGCCCTACTCCTATTGGTCGAACCCTCAGTGGAACGACCCGGATCGGGAAGACGACGACCTGGATTCCGAGGAAATCAAATTTCAACTGTCTCTGAAAGCGCCCTTGTATGACGATTTCTGGGACGGCAGCACGCTGTACATGGCCTTTACCGGCACGTTTTTCTGGCAGGCCTACAACAGCAATCAGTCCAGCCCGTTCCGGGAAATCAATTACGCGCCGGAAATATTCCTGGCCAAACCCATGGACTGGAAACTGGGACCGGTTCGTACCGAGCTGATGGCCTTCGGCTTCATTCATGAATCCAACGGCCGCGACGTTCCCGCGTCCCGCAGTTGGAACCGTATCTATCTGCGCCACATTTCCCAGATCGGTTCCTACTACGTCTCGGTGATGCCCTGGTACCGGATTCCCGAGGACAAGAAAAAAGACCCGCTGCAAACCAGTGGCGACGACAATCCGGACATCGAAAAATACATGGGCCATTTCCAGCTGGAAGTGGCACGGCCGTTCGGTAATCACGTGCTGGAATTGATGGTGCGCAACAACCTGCGCTCCGACAATAAAGGCGCCGGCGAAATCTCCTATTCCTTCCCGATCAACAAGCGCTTCAAAGGGCTGGTGCAAGTGTTTTCCGGCTATGGCGATTCGCTGATCAACTATGACGACTACGAGAACCGTTTTAGTCTCGGCATCCTGCTGACCGATACCCTCTAAGCACGCCAACGGCGCCCGTCCGGGCGCCAAATTGATTCCCCTCCATCAAATTTCCCGCGAAAACATCTTGCCCACCCCTTCCCCTGCCTTCATATTAATGATTATCCATTATTTTAACAACAATCCAGCACCACACAGATCAAGAGGGAGACGCCGTCATGAGTTTCCGCCACCCCGCCGAACCGGATTTCCCCGGCAAGATCGGCCGCACCGTCGCCGACTCCGAACCGTCCTGGCCTGAACCGCGCATGCCGCAAGGCGCCCCCAACATCGTACTGGTGGTGCTCGACGATGCCGGCTTTTCCCATCTCGGCTGCTACGGTTCCAGCATCGCCACGCCCCATATTGACCGGCTCGCCGGCGAAGGCCTGCGCTACACCGGCTTCCATACCACGGCGCTGTGCTCGGCCACCCGCACCTGTCTGCTCAGCGGCCGCAACCACCACGCCGCGGGCATCCGCGCGATCTCCAACTTCGATACCGGTTATCCCAACACGCGCGGCGCCATTCCCGCCAACGCCGCGCTGCTGCCGGCGATTCTGCGCGACGCCGGCTACGCCACTTTCGCCACCGGCAAGTGGCATCTGGCCCCCATGCGCGAATGCTCCGCCGCCGGCCCCTTCACCAACTGGCCGCTGCAAAAAGGGTTCGATCGTTTCTACGGTTTCATGCAGGGCGAGACGGATCAGTTCTACCCCGAGCTGACTTACGACAACCACTTCGTGGAGCCACCCCGTTCACCGGAACAGGGCTACCATGTGTCCGAGGATATCGTCGACCGCTCCCTGGATTTCATCCGCGACAGCGTCTCCCTGGTGCCGGAAAAACCCTGGCTGCTGTATCTGGCGATGGGCGCCATGCATGCCCCACACCAGGCGCCACGGGAGTATCTGGACAAATACCGGGGCAAGTTCGATCACGGCTGGGAGAAGGAACGTGAGCGCTGGTTCGAGCGCCAGAAGGCACTGGGCATCATCCCGCCGGATACCACCCTGGCCCCGCAAAACCCCGGTGTGCCGGACTGGGACACCCTGCCCGAGGACCACCAAAGGTTCGCCTCACGCCTGCAGGAAGCGTTCGCCGCCATGCTTGAACACACCGACGCGCAGATCGGCCGGCTGATGGCGGGGCTGGCCGAGCTCGGCCAGGACCAGAACACCCTGTTCGTACTGATCTCCGACAACGGCGCCAGCCAGGAAGGGGGTGCCACCGGCACCCTGGATGAAATGCGCTACTTCAACGGCATGAAGGAAGATGTGGCCACCGCCGTCAAACGCCTTGACGACATCGGCACGCCACGCAGCCACAGCAACATCCCCTGGGGGTGGGCCCAGGCCGGCAATACGCCGCTCAAATGGTACAAACAGAACACCCATGGCGGCGGCGTGCGCGATCCACTGATCCTGCATTGGCCCGGCAAGCTCGGTAAACCCGGGGAGATCCGCCACACTTTCTGCCACGCCGTGGACATCGCTCCCACCCTGCTCGATCTGATCGGTCTGCCAATGCCGGAGACCGTGGCCGGAGTCCCGCAAATGCCGTTGCACGGGGTCAGCCTCAAAGCAACGCTGGAAGCGGACGTCAGGGTGCCGCGCGCAGCCCAGTATTTCGAGATGCTCGGTCACCGGGCGATCTGGGCCGACGGCTGGAAAGCGGTCACTCATCATCGGCGCGGCAGTGATTACGATACCGAGGCCTGGGAGCTGTACAACCTCGACGAGGACTTCTCCGAGTCCAACGATCTGGCGCACAGCGAGCCGGAAAAGCTCGAGCGACTGAAAGCACTGTGGTGGCATGAAGCGGAAAAAAACGGCGTGCTGCCGTTGGATGACCGCAAGGCCGGCGATCTGTTCCGTGGCTCCCGTCGCAAGGGCGTGCCCACCGGCCGCAAGCGCTTCGTCTACTATCCACCGGTATCGCACATCGTTTCCGACGCCTGCCCGCCGGTCTACAAGGGCTTCACCCTCACCGTGGAACTGCCGGATCATCCCGAGCGTGGTGATGGCGTACTGGTATCACGCGGCACCATCAATAGCGGTTTCGTGCTTTATATCCAGGGTGGCAAGGCGCACTTCGATCACAACGGTTTCCATGACCATACCCACCTTGTCAGTGAGCAGGTTCTGACACCCGGCGAGCACACCCTCGCCGTGACCATTACCCGCCGCGAGGATGGCGGCGGCGACGTGACCCTGGCGCTGGACGGTGAGATCCAGGCCAGTGGCTCGATTCCTCGATTGCTGGTGATGTTGTCCAGCATCGGCATGGATTTCGGCCGCTGTCTGTCGCCGGTCACCGAAGGTTACAACGCGCCCTTCCCCTATCCGGGGCGCATCAAAAGGGTGATTTTCGATCTGCCGTCCGGCGGCAACAGCACGCTCGACCAGGATGCCGACAAGGCCAACCAGCGGGCGATTATGTCGCAGCAGTAGGTGCCCGCAGGCTGAAAAGCGCCAGATTCCCAGTTCCGGAGCTTTGGGGTTATAGGGCAATTCGCTGCCAAGGCAGCTTCCCACAGCCGCGTTGCAACGCCCTGATGGGAAGCTGCCTTGGCAGCGAATACGGCACGAGTTCGTGGCGCAATAGCGTTCTCATCGGGAAAGCGCGTCCAGCGTGCGCTGGCGTAGGGTTTCCAGGCGCTCACTGAGGCTCACCGGATAGGGTTGGGGCGCCGGCTCAACGCCACGCCACGGCTCCGGCAACGCCGCCCGTTCACGGCCCAACCGCTGGCGGGCGGCATCCGCGTCCGGTTCCGCGATCACCGGCTCGCCGTTGGCGATGACCGTGCGCAACAGTGGCTCGCCGTCGCGCTTCTCATCAGTGCCGGTGATCTCGTCACCGGCCAACATGCCGTTGGCATCGTAATGCCGCCATACCTGCTTGGCACCGGGATAGACCGGTTTGCCTGGCGCGTTCTTGAGCCGGGGCGAGCCACCGTATTCAGTAAGCTTGTAGGCGAAATCCAGGGACGGCGCATCGGCCACCGAGCCCATCTCCGTGCCCACCCCGAAACCGTCCACGGGCGCGCCGTCCGCGACCAGCCCGGCGATTTTCCATTCGTCCAGGCCACCACTGACGACGATGCGTATATCGCTCAGCCCGGCATCATCCAGCCGCTGGCGCGCCGCTTTCGCCAAGGCGCCCAGGTCCCCGGAATCGATTCGTATGGCGCCCACGTCGACGTCTTCGTCCCGTACCAGGCCGATCACTTTGTCCACCGCCGCCAAAGTGTCGTAAGTGTCCACCAGCAGAGTGGTTCCCGGATACAGCCGCGCGTAGTCGAGAAAGGCCCGCCGTTCATCCCCCACCGCCTGAATGTAGGAGTGCGCCATGGTGCCCTGGGCCGGCAGATCAAAGTCCCGCGACGCCAGCACATTGCTGGTACCGCTGATGCCCGCCACCCGGTAGGCGCGCACGCCGCGCCAGGCCGCTTCCAGGCCATGCATGCGGCGCATTCCGAAATCCATCACCGGCCGCCCGCCGGCGGCGTCCACCACCCGCGAGGCCTTGGAGGCCAGCAGCGTCTCCAGGTTGATGTAATTCATCAGCAGACTTTCCAGCAGTTGCCCCTGAACCACAGGCGCGCGCACTTCCAACACCGGCTCGTGGGGAAAGATGAGAGAGCCTTCCGGCACCGCCCGGATCTCCCCGGTAAAACGAAAGCCGGCCAGCCAGTCCAGAAATTCCGGCTGGAATTGCTTCAACGACGCCAGGCGGGCCACCTGCTCCCGAGGAAACCGCAACGCGCTGACCAGGTGGGCGGCGTACTCCTGACCACAGGCCACCGCGTACTGACGCTGCTCCGGCAGAACCCGGAAAAAAAGGCTGAAAATGGCTTCGTCATTGTGCTGCTGATGCCAATATGCCTGCGCCATGGTCAGTTCGTAGAGATCGGTGAGCAGACATAACGCGTCTTGGTCCGGCCAAATGGCGGTCATCGGGCTTCCTCAATGCAGTAGGCGGTACTGTGGCCAGGCGGATTGGTTTCACTGGCCGGCGATCCGGGAGCTTCCGAGCAGCACCCCGGCTTCCCGTAGCGCCCGGTGGCACTCCTGCTGCCGATCGACGAACACTGGCCGGGTGGCATCCAGCAGCAGGTGGGTGGTAAAGCCGTGGCGGCGAGCGTCCAGAGCGGTATGGTGAACACACACGTCTTCCGCCAGACCGCCCAGCCATAAGCGCCGCACCCGTCGGCGGCGCAACCAGTCCGCCAGACCGGTGCCGTCAAAGGCGGAATAGGCGTCCCGCTCGAAGTGGCTCCCTTTGCTAACCCGCACCGCCCTGTCCGGAATCCGTAATTCCGGGTGAAAGGCGGCGCCCCAGCTGTCCTGCACGCAGTGTACCGGCCATGGCCCACCGCGGGTATGAAACGAAACATGGTCCAGCGGATGCCAGTCCCGCGACAGAATCACCGGCAGATTGGCATCGGCCGCCATGCCGATCCAGCGATTGAGTACCGGCACCACCGCGTGACCGTCGTCCACCGGCAGGGCACCTCCGGGGCAGAAGTCGTTTTGCACATCCACCACCAGCAGCGCGTCTCCGGCGCGCATCGATGTGCCTGTCATGACTTACCTCCTTTTCCGGCTAACACGGACGCCAGGATCAGCCGGCCTCCAGCTCATCCAGCACCCGCCGATGCACTTCGCCCGCGGACGGATCAAACAATACGAAACGCACCTGTTGCAGCGATGATCGCTGCCCGGTCACCGCCCGTACCGTTCGCAGCGCCACCCGGGCGGCCTCTCCCATCGGATAGCCGAAGACCCCGGTGGAGATGGCCGGGAACGCCACCGAGGCCAGCTCACGGGACGCCGCCAGTTCCAGGGCATTACGGTAGCAGTCGGCCAGTAACCGGGCGGACGGCTGGTCCAGTTGGTAAACCGGTCCCAGGCAATGGATCACATACCGATTGGGGAGGTCAAACCCTTCGGTAATCACCGCCTCTCCGGGGCGGATCGGCGCCAGCGGCGCGCAGGCCCGGGCCAGTTCCGGCCCGGCGGCGCGATGAATGGCGCCGGCCACACCACCACCGGGTTTCAGATCCCGATTGGCGGCGTTGACGATGGCGTCCATGTCCGCTTGTCGGGTAATGTCTCCCACGGTAATTTCCAAGGAAGTCATGACGTCCTCCCGATCGGTGTTGGATGCCCTCATGCTGCTGCTCATCAGGGAGCCTGTAAATGCGTTTTGCCGTTGTTTTTTTCGCCCTGCTACTGTCCGCCTGCCAGACCCTGAGCGGTCTGGAAAAGCCGGAAGTATCGCTGTCCTCGGTGCAGCTGGAACAAGTCAGTGTGTTCGAGCAGCAATGGCATCTGGTGTTGCGGGTACGCAATCCCAATGACCGGGAGCTGACCCTCAACAGCCTTGACTATGAAGTGTTTTTCAACGGCGAGCGCTTCGCCCGCGGCCTGACCGGAGAACGGGTCACTCTGCCGGCCATGGGCGATGCCCTGGTCAGCACCCGCATCACCACCACGCTGCTGGGCACTTTGCAGCAGTTGCAGGGCTTGCAGCGGCTGGATGAACCTCTGGACTATGAAATCAAGGGCAAGGCCCGGGTGGCCGGCGTCGGCTTCCCGCTGCATTTCGACCGCAAAGGCCAGTTCACCCTGCCTGATACCTTGCCACGGGCACGCTGATCATGGCCGGCTCGTTGTTTCACCACAGTTCGCCAGGAGGCCGGGATGGGATTACGACGTGAACTGTTGGGCGGCCAGGCAACGGCGTTTCAGGCGGCGCTGGCGCTGGCGTTGCGAGGCCTTTTGCGTTTCGGGGTCCGGCCAGCGTTCCGCCCGGGCATAAGTCTGGGGGCCCAGCGCTTCTGGCTCAACACCACCAGCCGCGCCGGTATGGTGGCTGGCGGCGTGCCGCGCCACCGGGCCCGCTTCGGCTCGGTGCCGGCGGAGGTATTGGGCCGCCCCCAGGACCAGGTCTTGCTGTATCTGCATGGCGGCGGCTATGTCTCCGGCTCACCGGCCACGCGGCGCTCACTGACCTCTCATCTGGCGCGCCGTATCAACGCCTCCGTGGTGGCGCCAGCGTATCGGCTGGCTCCGGAGCACCCCTGCCCGGCGGCACTGGACGACGCCCTGATGGTGTATCAGCGCTTGCTGGACAAAGGCCATGACGCCGGCCACATCGCGGTGGGCGGAGACGCCGCCGGTGGCGGCCTGGCGCTGGCGCTGCTGCAACGGATCCGGGACTTGGCGCTGCCGGCACCAGCGGCCGGCGTGCTGCTGTCACCGTGGCTGGATCTGACGGTAAATCAGGAGCAGCGCTCGGATATTGGCGAAACCCTGCTGAACATACCCTGGCTGGCCCAGGCGGCCCGGCTCTACGCCGGCGACGATACCGCCCGGCCGCAGGCGTCACCGCTGTATGGCGACCTCAACGGTCTGCCGCCCTTGCTGATTCAGAGCGGCGGCGATGAACTACTGCGAGTGGACAGCGAACGGCTGGCGGATCGGCTGCGCGCCACCGACACCCCGAGCCGCTACCAGTTGTTTCCACGCCGCTGGCACGTGTTCCAGACCCACGCTGGCCTCCTCGCCGACGCCGACCTGGCCGTGGCGGAGATCGGGGATTTTCTGCATCAGAAATGGGAAAAAGCAGTGAATAATGAACAGTTAACAGGGAATAGTGAATAGTGAATAGTGAATAGTGAAGGAAAGTGGGGAGGTTGCGGATGCGCAAGTGTTCTGTGCTAATTCGCAATATCTGGTTGCGTCTTTTTTCGACTGTTCACTGTTAACTGTTCATTATTCACTGCTTTTTCTGGCGTCGATAACGCGCCGGCGTCTGTCCGGTCCAGCGTTTGAAGGCGTGAATGAAGTTGGAGACTTCGGAGAAGCCGAGGCGCGCGCTGATTTCCTCCTGTCTCAGTCCACCACCCAACAGCCATTGTTCCGCCAGCAACTGGCGCACCTCGTCCAGCAATTCCCGATAGCTGGCGTCCTCCGCCAACAGCCGCCGCCGCAAAGTGCGGCTGGTGATGCCGATCTCGTCGGCCAGTTGTTCCATGGTCGGGAACTGGCCGGGTCTGGCCAGCAACCGCTCACGAACCCGAGCCGCCATGCCCACCCGCCGGCGCCGCTGCGCCAGCAGTTGCTGGCACTGCTGTTCGCACAACCGGGCGGTGACCGGATTGGCCTGGGGCAACGGCCGGTCCAGCAAGCCCGCGGCGAATCCAATCCGATTCACTGGCTGGTCGAATTCCGGCGCCAGTCCGAACACCGCCTCGAAAGGGGCCGTGGCACTGGCCGGCAGACGCAATTGAAGGCACGACAGCGGCATCCGGCTGGCGAAGAGTTCCTGCTGGATCATCATGATGGCGCTGGCATCGCGGGCCAGCAGATAATCCCGCACGCCTTCTGGCAGTGCCTGGTCATCAATGATCAGCGCAGCCTGCTCGCCGTGTTCTTCCAGGGTCACCCGATTAAAGGCGAAGGTCAGATCCAGGTAACGCTGTCCCAGCGCCACCGCGTCCCGAAACGTGCCGCTACTGAGCAAAGCGAATCCCCACACGCCGTAGCTGCTCAAATGGTAACGCTGCCCCATGGCCAACCCCAGCTCGGCGCGATCTCCCAATTCCGCGCACAGATTGGCGATCACCGCCAGTTCCTGCTCCGCCTCGATCTGCACGTCATTACGTGCCAGCCATTCCAGTTCGATACCCGACCCGGGCAGCAGACGTACCGGCGGCACACCGTGTTCGGCGGCGAACTCCACCTGCATATGGACGCTGGTCAAACCACGGCTGGATGCGCTCATGACTGTCCGATTTCCACAACTTTTTGTCCTAGCATGCCATAAACAGCCTGCCCCCGCCCCGCTACAGTGGATCGATATCAATAAACAAAGTGGATACCACCATGGATGCGACCCACCAGGTCATCATTATCGGTGCCGGCTTCGGCGGTCTGGGTATGGCGATTCAACTCAAAGCCCAGGGCCAACACGATCTGTTGTTGATCGAGAAAGGCGATGATGTGGGCGGCTGCTGGCGTGACAATACCTATCCCGGCGCCGCCTGCGACGTGCCCTCGCATTTGTACTCGTTTTCCTTCGAGCGCCATTACCCCTGGAGCCGCCGTTTCGCGCCCCAGGCGGAGATCCTGGACTACCTGCGCCATTGCACGGACAAATACGGTATCCGGGAGCATATTCGCTTCGGCACCGAAGTCACCGAGGCCCGTTACCTGGACGCCCACGGTCTCTGGCAGTTGACGCTGAGCAACGGGGAAACCCTTACCACCCGGGCCCTGATCACCGCCACCGGCCAACTCAATCAACCGGCCTACCCGCCGCTGTCCGGCATCGAGGATTTCCAAGGCCCCCATTTTCACAGCGCCCGCTGGGACCACGACGTGGATCTGACCGGCAAAACCGTGGCGGTGGTCGGCACCGGTGCCAGCGCCATCCAGTTCGTGCCGGAAGTGGCCCGCAAGGCGGGCAGATTGCTGCTGTTCCAACGCTCTGCGGCCTATGTGCTGGGCAAGCCGGATCGCCGCTACCACCCCTGGGAACACCGCCTGCTGAAAACACTGCCGATAACCCAGACCCTGGATCGTCTGCGTATCTACGCCGCCAATGAATCCCGGGTACTGGGTTTTACTTCGTTGCAAAAAGCCATGACGGTGTACCAGAGGCTGTTCCGGCGGCACCTGGAAAAACACATCGACGAACCGTCGTTGCGGGCAAAGCTGATCCCGGATTACCCGATGGGCTGCAAACGTATCCTGATGTCGAACCACTACTATCCGGCACTGGCCCGGGACAACGTGGAAGTGATCAACCACGGCATTCAGTCGGTGGATCACAGCGGCCTCACCGACAGCACCGGCACCCATCATCGGGCCGACGCGATCATTTACGGCACCGGCTTCAGAGCCACCGATTTCCTCACCCCCATGACCCTCATCGGGCGCCATGGCCTGACGCTCAATCAGGTCTGGCGGGACGGGGCGGAAGCGTATCTGGGCATCACCGTGCACGGTTTTCCGAACCTGTTCATGCTCTACGGCCCCAACACCAACCTCGGCCACAACTCCATCATCTACATGCTGGAAAGCCAGATTCACTATATCCAGCAGGCGCTGGCGCACTTGCCGGCCACCGGGGCCCTGGAAGTGCGCTCGCGCACGCAGAACGATTTCAACCGGCGCTTGCAGAAACGCATCCGCGACACGGTTTGGGATAAGGGCTGCGACAGCTGGTACAAAACCGAAAGCGGCAAGAACACCAACAACTGGCCGGGCTTCACCTTCGATTACCGGCGCCGTACCCGGGTACTGGACCTCCGCGACTATGAATACCATTACTGATTCGTTGCGGCGACAACGCCGCCCCGACCAGCGCCTGTTGGCCGCCACCCTGCGCCGTGCCTTGCAGTTGCTGTTCAAACCCATGGCCCATCCCCGTATCGGCATTGCCACACAGCGGCGTTGGCAGGAAGCCCTCGCGCGCACCAATCCGGGAGCCCGTGGTGCTCCCCATCACGACATGGAAGCGGGCGGAGTCCGCTGCCGTGTCTATCAGCCGGAGAGCGCCGATGCCACCGTGCTGTATCTGCATGGTGGCGCCTATATCACCGGGTCGCCATCCACTCATCACGGTCTGACCTCTCATCTGGCCAGACACAGCCAGGCCCGGGTGGTGGTGCCGGATTATCGGCTGGCACCGGAGCATCCGTGTCCGGCCGCCATCGAGGATGCGGTGGCGGTCTACCGGGCCCTGCTCGATCAGGGTACCGATCCGGCACAACTGGCGCTGGCCGGGGATTCCGCCGGCGGCGGCCTGGCGGTGGCGACACTACAAGCCTTGAAGCAGGCCAACCTGCCGCTGCCCGCGGCGATGTTCCTGATTTCTCCCTGGGTCGATCTGACCCTGACCCGGCTGTTCGACACCGACCGGGACGTAATGTTGAGTCAGGCCTGGCTGGCGGACGCCGCCCGCGCCTATGGCGGCGATCATCCCGAGCGGCCGCAATGCTCACCGATCAATGGCGATCTGGCCGGACTGCCTCCGGTTCTGATTCAGGCCGGCGGTGACGAAATCCTGCTCAACGACAGCCACCGGCTGGCGCGGGCGGTCCGTGATGCCGGCGGACAGATCCGCGTTCAGGTGCACCCGCAACGCTGGCATGACTTTCAATTGCACGCCGGGTTGCTG
The DNA here is from genome assembly GCF_009846745.1 of Alcanivorax xiamenensis. Classification (NCBI taxonomy): domain Bacteria; kingdom Pseudomonadati; phylum Pseudomonadota; class Gammaproteobacteria; order Oceanospirillales; family Alcanivoracaceae; genus Alcanivorax; species Alcanivorax xiamenensis. The sequence continues at coordinate 13,496 of NZ_AQPF01000069.1, forward strand.
GCCGACGCCGATCTGGCCCTGCATGGTGCCGCCGATTTTCTGCGGCATCACTTTCGGTCCCCCGACATCCCGGCACCGGAGCAAACGCCGCCATGATCCCCGCCACCCCGAAGAGTATCCTGATCACTGGCACCGCCAGCGGCATCGGCCTGGCCACCGCGCGCCACTTCCATCAACACGGCTGGCGGGTGGGGTTACTGGACATCAATGAGACCGCCCTGGCTGATCTGGCGCGGGACCTGGACGGCGCCTGGTTTCATCCACTCGACGTCACCGATGCCGAGGCCCGCACGCAGGCGGTTTCCGCTTTCACCGGCGCGGGTGCGCTGGACGCGCTGTTCAATTGCGCCGGCATCCTGCGCATGGGACGCTTCGAGGCGATCAGCGCGGAGCAGCACAAACGCATCATCGATATCAATGTCACCGGCCTGGTCAATATGAGTCTGGCGGCTTTGCCAGCCCTGCGGCGGGCGGACGCCCCGGTGGTCATCAACATGAGTTCCGCATCGGCGCTTTATGGCGTGCCGCACCTGGCCAGTTATTCGGCCAGCAAGTTCGCCGTGCGCGGCCTCACCGAAGCGCTCAATATCGAATGGAAACGTCTGGGGATCCGGGTGGTGGATAAGAGCCTGTTTGGGCACTTTACGCCACCGCGTTGCTGCTGGAAAAGC